>DASTFY010000257.1:0-4550 GCA_035719525.1 Acidimicrobiales bacterium | reverse complement strand
CGTGCTCGACCACGCCGTGCTGGTCACCGCACTGCCGGCGTGGCTCGACCGGGCCAGCGTGGCCGTCGCCATCGGCGTCGGCGCGGGGGCGGTCGTGCTCGGCGCCCGGGCGGTTGTCGTACCAGGTCGGTCCGGCTCGGACCGGCCGGTCTCGCGTCAGCTCGGCGGGTACCAGCCGTCGGGAACCAGGGCCTCGGCCTCTGGTGGCCCCCAGGACCCTCGCTCGTAGGGGTACACCGGCCCGGGATCGTCGAGCGCGGGCTGGACGATGCGCCAGGTCTGCTCCACGACGTCCTCGCGGGCGAAGCGCCTCGGGTTCCCGACCAGCGCGTCGTCCAGCAGGCGCTCGTACGCGTCCTGACGCTCGCCCAGGGCGGCGGCGAAGTCGACGTTGAGGTTGATGTCCTCGCTGTCCATGTGGGGCCCCGGAGTCTTGGCCTGCAGCGTGAAGGTGACCCCGTCCTGGCTGCCGAGGCGGAAGCGGACCAGGTTGCGATGGGGCCGCGGTCCGCCGGCCTCGTCGAAGAGGAGGCGCGGTGGGTCGTCGAACTCGACCACGGCCTCGGTGGCGGCCTGCGCGAGGGCCTTTCCGGCCCGGACGTAGAACGGCACGCCGGCCCATCGCCAAGAGTCGATGTGCAGCCGCGCCGCCACGAAGGTCTCGACGGTGGAACCGGCGGCCACCCCTGGTTCGCCCCGGTAGCCGATGTACTGCCCCCGGACGACTTCGTCGCAGCACAGGCTCTCGGTCGCCGCGAAGACCTTTGCCTTCTCGTCCTGCAAGAAGGCGGCCTCAGGACCCACCGGCGGCTCCATCGCGAGCAGCGCCACCACCTGCAGAAGGTGGTTCTGCACCACGTCCCGCAGCGCCCCGACCGAGTCGTAGAAGCTGCCCCGGCCTTCCACGCCGATGGTCTCGGCCATCGTGACCTGCACACTGCGGACGTAGTTGCGTTTCCACACCGGTTCCAGGAGGACGTTGGAGAAGCGGAACACCATGAGGTCCTCGACGCTCTCCTTGCCCAGGTAGTGGTCGATACGGAAGATCCGCTCCTCCGGAAAGGACTGATGGAGGATGGCGTTGAGCTCTCTGGCCGAGGCCAGGTCCCGGCCGAAGGGCTTCTCCACGACGACCCGGCCCCGCTTGGTGAGGCCCACCTCCTCCAGCGACTCGATCACCAGGGGAAAGGCCGACGGGGGGATGGCCAGGTAGAAGACGGCGCATTCAGAATGATGCCGATCGAGCGTGTCGGCCAAAGCCCGGAACGTGGTGATGTCGGCGTAGTCGCCGGCCACCAGGTCGAGGCGGCCGCGGAGCATGTCGATCGTGGCCGCCATGGCCCGGGGATCAGCGGTCAGGATGGCGTCGTGGGCGTGCTGGCGGAAGCCCTCGTCCGTCCAGTCGCTCCGGGCGACTCCGATGACCGGCACCTGCAGGCGCCCGCTGCGCTCCAGCCGGTAGAGGGAGGGGAACAGCTTCCTCTTCGACAGGTCGCCGGTGGCGCCGAACAGGACGAGGACGTCGGCCTCTGGCTGCATGCTCATGCCTTGTGCTCCTCGTGGCCACCGAACTCCTTGCGCATGGCCGACAGGACCTTGTTGGCGAAGTCGTCATGACCGCGCGAGGAGAATCGTGAGAACAACGCGCTGCTGAGGACGGGGACGGGCACGCCTTCGTGGACGGCTGCCTCGACCGTCCAGCGGCCTTCACCGCTGTCGGACACCTCGCCCGCGAACGCGTCGAGGTGCGGATCCTGGCTGAGCGCGGCCGCGGTGAGGTCGAGCAACCAGCTGGCCACGACGCTCCCTCGGCGCCAGAGCTCCGCCACCGATGCGAGGTCGATCTCGTACTGGTAGTGCTCGGGGTGACGCAGCGGCGCCGTCTCGGCGTCCTGGGCATGATCGGCCCGGCCGACTCCCGCCTCCCGGAGCACGTTGAGGCCCTCGGCGTAGGCGGCCATGAGGCCGTACTCGATGCCGTTGTGCACCATCTTCACGAAGTGGCCGGCGCCGGCCGGCCCACAGTGGAGCCATCCCTGCTCGGCCGGGGAGGGGTCGCCGGTGCGGCCCGGAGTCCGTGGGATGTCACCCGCGCCCGGCGCCAGCGTGGTGAAGATCGGGGCCAGCCTCTGCACGGCCGCATCCTCGCCGCCGATCATCAGGCAGTAGCCGCGCTCGAGACCGAAGACACCGCCGCTGGTGCCCACGTCCACGTAGTGGAGGCCGAGCGGCGCCAGCCGGCCGGCTCTGGCGATGTCGTCCAGCCACATGCTGTTGCCGCCGTCGATCAGCACGTCGTCCTCGGCCAGGAGCGGGGTGAGCGCCTCGATGGTCCGATCGACGAACACCGCCGGCACCATGATCCACACGGCGCGGGGAGGGCGGAGTGCCGCCACGAAACCGTCCAGGCTGGTGGCGCCGGCCGCGCCCTCGGCTTCCAGCGCCTGCACGGCTGTGGCGCTCACGTCGTAGCCCACGCACTCGTGCCCGGCCGCCATGAGGCGGCGCACCATGTTGGCGCCCATGCGCCCCAGACCGATCATCCCCAGCTGCATGGCCCGCACCGTAGGCCAGCGCCGCCCGGAGCCGAGCGAGCCGATCCAGCCAAGCCCCGTTCGTGGCCGATCTCGTCGCGCTTGTTGCGGTCGGATCGGCCGGGCGAGGCACGGTCCAGACCCTACGGTACGGTCGCCGCCATGGATCAGGGCGAGACCGGGCGACGCCCCGACCGCGAGTTGGACGCCACGATCGAGGGTTGCGCGGCTGCGCATCAGCGGCTGCTGGCCGACGTCGACACGCTGACCGACGAGGACATCGCCCGCCCCTCGGCGCTGCCCGACTGGACGATCGGCCACGTGCTCACCCACCTGGCCCGCAACGCCGACAGCCACATCCGGGTCTACGAGGCGGCGGCCCGGGGCGTTCCCACCGAGCGCTACCCCGGCGGCCAGCAAGGGCGGAACGCCGAGATCGAGACGGGGGCGGCGAGACCGGCGGCGGAGCAGATCGCGGATGTGCGCGGCACCATCTGGCGATTGGAGTCGGCGTGGGCGGCCGTGCCGGCCGACGGTTGGGAGCTGACGGCCACCGTGTACGGCGCGCCGGAGCCGGTGGTCGAGCTGCCGTTCCGACGGTGGCGTGAGGTCGAGGTCCATCACGCCGACCTCGGGCGCGCCGAGTTCACGATCGACGACTGGTCGGACGGCTACGTGCGCCGCGACCTCGGCCGGGCTGAGATGACGTGGGCCGCCCGCCGCCCGATGGGGCTCACCGCGCTCCCACCGGCTGCGCTGGCACTCTCTCCGGCCCGCCGCCTGGCCTGGCTCATGGGACGGCTCGACGTCGATGGCCTGGAGGCGCCCGGCCCGTGGATGTAGGACATGGGGACGACCCGGCCTCGGGGCCGGTCGACTTCGACGACCTCGACCTCGAGTGGCTGCGGTCCAAGCCGGGAGCCAAGTGGCACCGCTACGGGCGGGAGGCGCTGGCGGCGTGGGTGGCGGACATGGATTTCCCGCCGCCGCCACCGGTCACCGCCGCGCTCCACCAGCTCGTCGACGGCGGCGACCTGGGTTACCCGGACTGGTTCGACGGCAGCCCGCTGCGGCGGTTGTTCGCCACCCGCATGGCCGATCGCTTCGGCTGGCCGGCCGGCGCCGAGCACGTTCGCGAGGTGGGCAACGTCGTCCAAGGTGTGCAGCTGGCCCTGCATCTGGCCACACCGCCCGGGTCCCTCATCGCCCTCCACACGCCCTGCTACCGACGTTTCCTCGAGACCGCGTCGTCGATGCACCGGCCGATCCTGCCCATCGCGGCCGAGCGCACACCGGGCGGATGGGCCTTCGACCACGACCGTTTCGAGGCCGCCCTCGGCGCCGAGCCCGGGCGCTGTCGCTCGCTGATCCTCTGCAACCCCCACAACCCGACCGGTCACGTGTTCAGCCTCGACGAGCTGGGCTGGCTGGCCGAGCTGGCCGAGGCCCACGACCTGCTGATCCTCAGCGACGAGATCCATGCGGATCTCGTCTACCCACCGCACCGTCACGTGCCCATTGCGTCGCTGGGTCCGGCGGTGGCCGCGCGGACGGTCACCCTGACTTCGGCCACCAAGGCCTTCAACCTCGCCGGCATCCGTTGCGGGGTCGCGCACGTCGGCTCTCCTGCGTTGCGGGCGGCGTGGGATGCCGAGCCGAAGCACCTGTACGGGATCGTGAGCCCGATCGGGGTCGAGGCCACCCGGTCGGCCTGGGAGGAGTGCAATGCGTGGCTGACCGCGGCCGTGGCTCACCTGGACCGCAACCGGGCGCGGCTCGGGCGCCTCCTCGCTGATCGGCTGCCCCAAGTCGCCTACCGGCCGCCGGACGCCACCTACCTGGCCTGGCTCGATTTCCGCGCCCTGCCGCTGCCGGACGCGCCCGCCGACATCGTGCGCCAAGGGGGCGTCGTGCTCTCACCGGGCCAGGAGTTCGGCCCCGGTGGTGATGGCTGCGCCCGCCTCAACTTCGCCACCAGCGCGGCCGTCCTCGAGGCCATCGTCGATCGGATGGCCG
>DASTFY010000256.1:0-2777 GCA_035719525.1 Acidimicrobiales bacterium | reverse complement strand
CTGCTGACGCTCGTCCAGCATCTTGACCACCCTCGGAAAGAGGAATCGGTTCAGGAGATAGAGGAGCAGCAGGAAGTTGATGACCTGGAAGATGAGCTTCGAGACGTCGACTCCGAAGGCGTTGAAGAACTCCACCGGCCGGCCCCTATGCCGGCGGCGCGAAGATCAGGATCAGCGAGACGACCAGGCAGTAGATGCCGATGGCCTCGGTGAGCGCCAGGCCCAGGATGTAGGGCACGAAGATCGCGCCCGACGCCTCCGGGTTGCGCCCGAGAGCCTCCATCGCCTTGCTGAAGCCGATGCCCAGCCCGATGCCGGGGCCGATGGCTCCGACCATGGCCAGTCCGGCCGCGAGTGCTGCGATGTTTCCTTCCACTAGAACGAATCCTCCTATTGGTGGGCGTGCCTATGTCGAGGCAGCTGCGGTATGGGAAGCGGGGTCAGACTGTTCGTGTTCCTCGTCGTGGCCGCCTTCATGTTCGGCAATGGCCATGGTGATGTAGGTCATGGTCAGCAGCGCGAAGACAAGCGCCTGGACGGCGCCGAATAGCAGTTCCAGGCCAAGGAACACGGCCGGCACGAAGAAGGCGAGCGGCAGGACGAACAGGGCGGCGGTGGTGAGGGCCAGCATGGTGCCGATCAGGACCTCACCGGCGAAGACGTTGCCGAATAGTCGCATGGACAGGCTGACGAGGCGCGAGAGCTCGCTGATGAGGTGGATCGGGAACATCAGCGGCGCCATGTAGCGCGGCTCGCCGACCAGCTCCATCAGGTAGCCGCCCACGCCGTTGATCCGAATCCCCCACCACACGAACACGACGAAGCTGACGATCGCCAACGCCAAGGTGAAGTTCAGGTCGGCGCCCGCGGCCCGCACGAACGGGATGAGGACTTCCTCTTCGCCGTGATGCTCGATGATGCCCACCGTGCCCACACCGGGCAGCAGGCCGATCCAGTTGGCGACCAGGATCATCAGGAAGAGGCCGGTGACCAGCGCCAGGTAGCCCTTCCATCGGCTGGTGGTGCCCTCCACGATGCCGCTGATCCACTCGATCGGCCATTCGATCAGGCTCTGCACGCGGCCGGGAACAAGCTGGGGTCGGCGCAGGAAGACCCAGGTCAGGAACAGCAGGATCGCCGACGCGAGCACCGCGCCGACCATGCTGTTAGTGACCGTCAGCGGGCCGATCGTGAAGAGCGGTTCCGCGCTGATCGAGACGTGAAGCAGGCCGCCGCCGCCCTCTTCCTCCGGCATCTATCTCCTCATTGCGTCGCGGGCCACGTCCCAGATGGTGTACATCGCCGCGGCGATGCCAACCACCATGCCGATGAGCGTGAAAATCGGGCTCGTGTGCAGCCAGCTGTCGAGCAGCAGGCCGGCACCCAGGCCCAGGAATACCGATACGCCCAGCCGCACGCCCAGGTCCAGGGCCACCCCGATGCCGGCAGCGGTGTTCCGCTCCTGGCGCGTCGATTTCTTGTCGACGCCGGGGTCAGGCTTCGTCACTGGGACGCCCATCGGTGTAGCCCCGGCGCGCGCCCGCGCGGATCAGGAGCCAGACGCCGATGGCCGCGATCAGGGATCCGATCACTACGCCCGAAAGCACGAGCAACGGCGAAGTGCCCAACAGCTCGTCCAAGACGAGCCCGGCTACCGCGCCACCCACCATGGGGACAACCATGATGAGCGTCACGAGGCCCATGATCTTGATGAGCCCCGTGGGCGTCAGCTGTGCCATGTTCGGTTCGACTCACAGCGGTCGGACGCCGCGAGTATAGCCCGGCCCGGAGTTGCTGGCGAACGAGCGGGAGGTTTCACGCTTCGTCCCGAGCCACGCTTCCTCTCAGGCGTGAACCACGCGCACCTTCGAGGGACGAGTTCGTGCCCAGGCGGTTATTCCCGCATTGGCCGAGCGTGGATCATGCCCACGACCGGCCGTCGGGCGCGATTCTCCCAACTACGGCTCTCGTGGTTCACATCCGAGAAGTCGCGGCGCTATAGGGCTGCAGGCGCCTTCAGCCGCGGTCCCAGCGGGTCGGACGGGGGAGGTCTCCAGGTTCGAACTGCTCCATCCCGAGCATGCCCGGCAGCCCGAAGATTCGACTCGGGACGAGCCGGAACATGGCGTACGGAGGCGGTCCGGCGGTGGGTGCGTTCGGACCGGTCACCCCGCCGTCGCTGAGCTCGAGGGGCCATTCGAGCTTCGTGCCATAGGCCTCGACCCCCCGACGGAGCGTTTCCTGATCGGTGATCCGTTCGGCCCTGCCTTCGATGATGAGGTCCAGCGATGGGAGCGTTGTGCTGCCGGTGGCCACCACGCACCGTGCCTCGTGCGCCAGGTTGCGGCCCTTGCGCGTCCCCTCCCCGCTCAGGAAGTACAACGCGTCGTCCAACCAGGCGGCGATCAGCGGCATGACATGCGGCGCGCCATCGGGCCCTACCGTCGCGAGCCAGTACGTTCGAGGGCGCTCCGGGTTCCGCAGGCGCTCCTCGGCGAGCGACCATGGAGCTGCCCCTCGGTCGGTCAGCGCCGTCGCGCGGGTGGTTGTTCCGGTTGCCATGGTTGGGCGAGGGCCTGCAGATCGCTTGCCAGCTTCGTCGACATCGGCGGCGGGCGCAGCCGGATCGACGGTCTATCGGTCTACCAGTCTGCCGAGGACCGAGACGCCTTGCTCGACGTGGACAGCGGCAGGGATGAGGGCTACGAGCGGCTCGACGAGCTGCTGGAGAGGCTGCCCACCGCCGTCTGAGGCTTAGGCCGGGATCTCGGCCATCG
>DASTFY010000255.1:0-7417 GCA_035719525.1 Acidimicrobiales bacterium | reverse complement strand
GGAAGAGACCGACGAGTGAGACGGCGCGAGGCCGGTAACGTCCGGCCCCGTGGCATCGGCCGACCCCGTGCACCGGTCCGCCGAGGAGCTCGTCGACTTATTGGTGGCGGGTGCGGAGCTCGTCACCACCCAGGACGGTGAGCGCCGCGAGATCCCCGGTGGATGGGTGGCGGCGCGGGACGGGTTCGTCGTCGGTGTGGGCGGGGCCGGGAGTGAACCGCCCGCCCGCCGGGTGGTCCGGGCGGACGGCTGCCTCGTCACGCCCGGCCTGGTCACCACGCATCACCACATCTACCAGAACCTCACCCGGGCGTTCCGGCCCGCGCTGGCGGGCAACTTGTTCCACTGGCTGCGGACCTTGTACCCGGTCTGGAGCCGTCTGGACGAGGAGGCGGCGTACGTGTCGGCGTGGGTCGGCCTGTGCGAGTTGGCCCTGGGCGGGTGCACCACGACCACCGACCACCTCTACGTGCACCCGCGGGGCGGCGGTGATCTGATCTCGGCCGAGATCGCCGCCGCGCAGGAGGTCGGGCTGCGCTTCCATCCGACCCGCGGGTCGATGAGCCTGGGGGAGAAGGACGGGGGGCTGCCGCCGGACAGCGTGGTCCAGGACGACGACGAGATCCTGGCCGACTCGGCCCGCCTGGTGGAGCTCCATCACGACCGGGCCCCGGGGGCGATGGTGAGGGTCGGGTTGGCGCCGTGCTCGCCGTTCTCGGTCACGCCCGAGCTCATGGTACGCACCGCGGAGCTGGCCGCACAGCTCGACGTCCGCCTGCACACCCACCTGGCCGAGGATGCCGACGAGGACGAGTTCTGCCTCGCTCGCTTCGGCTGCCGACCGATCGAGCACTTCGAGCAGGTGGGCTGGGGGACCGACCGCGCCTGGGTGGCCCATTGCGTGTTCCCCGACCAGGGAGAGATCGCACGGCTCGGTGCGTGGGGGACCGGGGTGGCGCACTGTCCTTCCTCCAACCAGCTGATCGGCGCCGGGCTCGCTCCGGTCCGCGAACTGCGGACCGCCGGGGTGCCGGTCGGCCTGGGCTGCGACGGCTCCGCCTCCACCGACTGCGCTTCGCTGTGGCTGGAAGCGAGAGGTGCCCTCCTGCTGGCGCGACTCCGCCACGGTCCCGAGGCGATGTCGGCGCGCGATGTGCTGGAGATGGCGACGCTGGGTGGAGCGGCGTGCCTGGGTCGGCAGGGCGAGATCGGGGCGCTCGTACCCGGCGCGGCGGCCGACCTGGTCGTCTGGCCGCTCACCGGCGTCGCCTTCGCCGGCGCCGTCACCGATCCGGTGGAGGCCTGGTTGCGCTGCGGTCCGGTCGCGGCGCGCCACACGGTCGTCAACGGGACCCTGGTCGTGGAGGACGGTGCGCTCGTCATCGATGGTGTTCAGGAGATGCTGGAACGGCACCGCCGGATCGCCAGGGAGTGGGCCGACGCGGCCTCCTGATCACCCAGCGAGTCGGCCTCTGATCGCCACCGCTCGCTCGGCGGCCTCGGCGAGAAGTGCGTCCTCGTCGAGCGCGAGCACCCGACCGTCCCGCATGAGCCACTCGCCCTCGCAGAGCACCGAGCGCACGTTCTCCGACTTCATCGACGTGACGAGGGCAGCGTGGGGGTCGTGCACGGGCGCCATGTTGGCCGTCCGCGTGTCGACGATCGTCAGGTCGGCCAGGAAGCCAGGCTCGAGCCGCCCCAGCTCGTGGCCCATGCCGACCGCGTCGGCGCCGTTGGTGGTCGCCATGGCGAGCACGTCAGGGGCCGGGAGCACGGTCGGATCGAGCCGGCGCCCCTTCTGGGTCAGCGACGCCAGCCACATCTCGTCGATGATGCTCATGCGGTTGTTGGAGGGCGCGCCATCGGTGCCCAGCGCCACGTTGATCCCGGCCTCCACCCACTCCGCCACCCTCGGCACCCCGAGGATCTTCAGGTTGCTGGCCGCGTTGTGTGACACGCTCGTGGCCGACGCCGCCATGAGCTCGATCTCCTCGTCGTCGGCCCAGGTGGCGTGGACGGCGAGGAAGCGCGGGCCCAGCACGCCGAGGTGCCCCAAGTGGCGGATCGTCGTGGCGCCCCGGGTGGCCCGGGAGTAGGCCAGCTCCTCGGGGATCTCCGCCACGTGCATCTGGATCAGGCTGTCCCGGGCCGCCGCCCGTTCCATCGTCCCGAGGATGAGTGAGTCGGAGCAGTTGAAGATGGTGCGCAAGGTGTAGCTGAACCGGAGCCGTCCCTCGCCGTCCCAGCGGTCGTGCAGCTCGTCCTGGGCGTCGAGCGCACGATCGGTGCCGTCGCGGTCGTCGACCGGCCGCCCGTCGCCCGAGTCCATGGAGCTCCGGCCGATGAAAGCCCGCAGGCCGGCGGCGGCGAGGCCGCGAGCCATGCCGTCCACGTGGCGCCCACCGGGGTCGACGAGGGTGGTCGTACCGCTACGGATCTGCTCGAGGGCGCACAGGGACGCCGCCACCTCGCTGTCCGGTTCCGTCAGCGCCAGCTCGTAGGGCCAGATGCGCCGGTGGAGCCAGGTGAGGAGGTCGACGTCGTCGGCCAGGCCCCGTCCGAGCTGTTGGGAGGTGTGGCAGTGGGTGTTGAGGAAGGCCGGCACGATGATGCAGCCCGGCGTCGGAACGGTCGAACGGGCGTCGGCCCCGCTGGGCTCGCGGCCGACGTGGTGGATGCGGCGGCCGGCGATCTCGACGTAGCCGCGCTCGGGCGGATGGCGAGGATGGCGCAGGACCAGCCCCGGCCCCAGCCGGAGGTCGATGCGGGCGGTCCCCGGCTCGGTCCCGGCGGTCACCTCACGAGCGCCCTCCGCCGGGCGAACAGGTCCTCGGCCGCGTGCTGGGCGGCGGCCGCCACCTCCGCGACGTCGACCGAGGTCACGACGCCGTCGGCGACGAGGCGTCGCCCCTTCACCCACACGTCGCGGACATCGTGGCTGCTGGCGGTGAAGACGAGGTGGGCGGCCACGTTGAGGTCGTCGCCGTGCAGCACGGGCACGAAGTGCAGGCCGCGAAGGTCGACGGTGACGACGTCGGCCTCCTTCCCCACCTCCAGGGAACCCGTGATGTCGGCCAGCCCGAGCGCCTGCGCGCCGGAGCGGGTCGCCATGTCCAAGATGTCCCACGGATCGCCAGTCGTCGGGTCGAGCGTGCTGACCTTCTGCAGGAGCGACGCGAACTTCATCTCCTCGAGCATGTCGAGGTTGTTGTTCTCCTTCTCGCCGTCGGTGCCCAGCGCGCACACCACTCCCCGGGCGCGGTAGTGCCCGATGCGGGCCGGGCCCGAGGACAGCTTCATGTTGGAGCACGGGCAGTGCGTCATCGACGTTCCGGTCTGGGCCAGGATCTCGACCTCACGATCGTCCAGCCAGACGGTGTGGGCGATGACCGTCGAGGGGCCGAGGATGCCGCGCTGGTACATCTCCTCGATGGGCCGTCGACCGTGCCGGCGCAGGCACTCCTCGACCTCCCATATCGACTCGGATGAATGGGTGTGCAGGCCGGTCCCGAACTCCTCGGCCAGCGCCGCGGCGTCCCTGAACATCTCGGGCGAGCAGTAGAAGAGGTGCTCGAGGCCGACCCAGGTCCGCACCCGGCCGTCCGCCGCCACGAGGTGGCTCTCCAGGAGTCGGCGGTTCGACTCCAGGGACTCGAAGTAGTCGTAGCGGTCGGCCGTGTAGGGCGCCAGCGTGGCCCGGATGCCGACGTCGGCCGCGGCCTCGGCGGAGCCTTCCATGAACCGCCACATGTCGAGCACGGAGGTGGTGCCGCCGCGCAGGGCCTCGGTGTAGGCCATGTACGACGCGGCCCGTGCGATCTCCGGGGTGAGCGCCCGGTGGGCCGGATCGACGTGGTTCTCGAGCCAGTCCCACAAGGCCATCGACTCGGCGGTGCCCCGCAGGAGGCCGGAATGCAGGTGCGCGTTGTGGAGCCCCGGGATGACGGCGTGCTTCGAGGCGTCCACCGCCGGAGCGGACGCGGCCGCCGGGTGCCTCGCCACCTCCTCGGGCGGGCCGACGGCCGCTATCGCGCCGTCGACCACGAGCACCGATCCCGGATCGTGGACGGTCCTGCTCCCGTCCATCGGCAGCACGATCCCGTCGTGGATCAGCACGGTGTGGTCGGGGTTCGCCATCTTCCCAGCATGCCCGGCCGGCTAGGAGGCGGCGAGCTGATCGAGCAGGGGGCCGGCGCCCGAGTCGATCGGGTCGCCATGGCCGAACAGGATGGCGTCGATAGTGAGGCCCGCCAGCTTCCGCACCGACTCGGCGGCCTGCGCCATGTCGTCGCTGAAGTCCGGGTTGGCGCCCGCGAGGCCGGACCCGCCCTCGCGGTTGAGGGCGTCGCCGGCCACGAGCAGCGCGCTGCCGGGGTCGAGGACAGCGATGTGGCCCGGCGTGTGTCCGGGCGTGGCGATCACCTGCAGGCCGAACACCTCGTCGCCGTCCCCGACGGCGCGGAGAGGGCGGGGCGAGGTGATCTGGGCGATGTCGGGCTCCCCGGCGTAGGCCGTCGCTCCGGTTGCCGCGTCCAGCACGGCAGAGAGGCTGCCCACGTGGTCCGGATGGTGGTGGGTGAGGATCACATGGCCAACGACGTCCCAACCGACCGAAGCGGCATCGAGCGCGCCCTGGATCTCGTCGACGCTCCCGTCGACGCCGGTGTCGACCACCGCCGCTTCGTTACCGCGCACGAGCAGGTAGGCCGACACGAATCCGAGCGACACGCGGTGATACGTCACGGGGGCCAGCGCGTCGTTCGCCGCGGCTGATGTGGCCGGCGACGACGAGGTGGGGCTCGTTGTCGTCGGCGGCGCCAGCGAGGTCGCGCCCGTCGTTGCGCCGCTGTTGGTGGAGCTACCGCTGGAGCTGCCGCCGTTGCCCGAACTGCAGCTCACGGCCGCCGGGCCGAGCACGGCCAGCGCGATCGTGCCCCGGCCGAGATCGGCCAGGAACATCCGGCGCCCCACTCGGGCGATGCGCATCCCGCTGACGCTAATCGGCTAAAACTCGGGCATGGCTCCGGTGCACACGATGGTCAACGAGGCGTCGAACGGCGAGGAGACGGTGTACGTCTGTCCCGTCGAGGGGTGTGGGCGGCGGATGGTCGTCAACTGGCGCCGGCCGGCGCTCACGGTGCTCGACCAGGGCGACTTCTGGGCCCGTCACGTCGGCTCGTCGGACGGGTTCCACCTCGCGGTCGGCGTGGCCTGACGCCCTGTGCCGCCTGTGTCGGAGGATGCCGCGCCAGGCGCGGACATCTCCGACACAGGCGGCCGTGATGACTTGGTTAGTTGGGGTCCTCGACCTTGATGACCGGGCCTGTGGCGGAGGCCATCATGTCGTACCCGGGCGAACCGAGGTCCGAGTCCAGGAAGACCGTCACGACGAGCTTGTAGACACCGGACACCGTCGGGTCGCCGGGGTTCTCCTCGGCCAGGGTGTTCGGGGGCACGGTGATGGTCGTCGAGTACTGGAACGGCGCGTTGGCCGACGCGAACGGCAGCACCGGGACATTCACGGTGCCCACGATCAGCTCGGGGCCTGGGCCCACGGACTCGGCGTAGGCGGTGACGATCCAGTCGGGGGAGGCGACGGACAGCGCGGTGAGCCACAGCTCGGCGATGTTCCCGTCGATCGCCCACTCGAGCTTGATGTCGAAGGGCTGGGTCGGATCGAGGACGAGGTTGCCCACGCCGAAGTTGGGGACCTCCTCGACGACGACTGCAGCAGTGAAGTCGCCCGTGATCGTGAGTGCGCCCACGGGGACGTTGGGGTCGAAGTCTGCCATGACACTTCCTTTGGTTTGGGGGGGTTATGCCGGCGGGTTCCACCGGTCTCGCCGATGATGCGGGACGCCGCTGTGGTCGCGCTTATTCCGGGCTGATCGGCCGGGTGACCTTCGACACCCGTCAGACCGGGCTCCGGTCGCGGACGCCCTCGGCCAGCCTCATGGTCTCGGGGGCGGCCATCACGCCGAGCTGCCGGGCCAGGGCGTCGACGATCCGCTCGTACTCCCGCAGGGCCATGTGCGGCTGCCCGAGGCGGGCGTAGGCGACGATCAGCCGGCGGGCCACAGGCTCGTGGCAGGGCTCCTGGCGCAACACCTCGCTGCACAGCGTCACCGTGTGGGGGAGATCGTCACGAGCCAGGTACAGCTCGCTCAGTCGATCGGCGCAGGCGACGAACCGGAGGCGAAGCTCCTCGCGACGTTCCAGCGCCCAGTCCAGGTAGGGATCGTCGGCGAGAAACTCCCCGCGGTACAGCTCCAGCGCCGCTTCGCACTCGGCCAGCGCCTCTTCGGTGCGACCGTCGGCGGCGGCGAGTCTGGCCTGGGCACTGTGCCGATCGAGCTCGGCCACGTCGCTCCACACCTCGATCCGGTCGGACAGCCGGTAGGTGTCACCGCGGCAGGCGATCACCTCGCCCGGCCACGCTCGTGCCAGCACCTTGCGCACCCCGTGCAGGGCGACGTGCAGGCTGTTGCGGGCGGCACCGGGTGCCGAGGCGGGCCAGAAGACCTCCATCAGCAGGTCGCGGGGGATGGGCCGGGAGCCGCGGTCGATCAGGAATGCCAGCAGACCACGGGCCTTGGCGCTACGGCCGAGCTGGACGGGGACGCCGTTGAGACGCACGTCGAGGTCACCGAGGAGACGTGCCGTGAGCACAGCCCGATCCGACGCCGGTGCGACCGCAAGGGTCAGCCCCTCGAGACCGGGGAGAGCGGCGAGCGTCGTCATCGCAGTGGGGCCTCCTTCCCTTGGCTCGTCATCTGCGCGCCGAGGCACCTGCCATCGGTACGTCAGAGCGCGCCGTTCCGTTCGGGATACGTCAGCCCCCGCGGCGGGCGGCCTGGGCGGCCAGGTCGGCGCGACTGTGAACGCCGAGCTTGGTGAAGATGTGCTCGAGATGGGTCTTGACGGTGGCCCGGCCCATCAGCAGCCGTTGAGCGATCTCGGGGTTGGTCAGCCCTTCCGTCACCAGGGCGACCACCCGTTCCTCCGTGGGGGTGAGGCTGGCCCAGCCGTGGTGCGGACGCTTGCGCTCGCCTCGGGCACGCTGCGCGTATGCGGCCGCGTCGTGCCAGTCGAGGCCGCGTCCCTCGGCCATCGCGGCATCGGCTTCGTCGCCGAGCGCGTCCAGCGCGGCCGCCCCTGCGGAGTCCACGGCGCGTTGTTCGAAGCCAAAGCGCCACGTGTAGCCGGTCTCGTCACGCAACCGCTCGGCCGCGCCGAGAAGCCGCAGGCACTCGGCCCAGCTCTCCGATCGTGCCGCGCCAGCGGCCAACCCCTCCAGCGCGTCGACGGCGACGAGGCGCAGCCCCTGCTCGACGGCGAGGACCAGCGCGTCGTGCCAGCGGTCCTCGTCGCCGGTGGCCGCGGCCTCGATGGCGGCCAGCAGGGCTTGCGGGTGCGG
>DASTFY010000254.1:0-26723 GCA_035719525.1 Acidimicrobiales bacterium | reverse complement strand
TCGAGGCTCGTGTCCGAGCGCTCGATCCTGCGCACGCGTTGGCACGGGGGTGGTCCATCACGCGCACCGCAGATGGTCGCCTCGTGCGCGCCATCGACCAGCTGGCAGCCGGGGACCGGATCACGACGACCGTGGCCGACGGCGAGGTGCACAGCAGAGTGGAGGAGGCCGCACCCGGATGAGCGACGACTTCGAGTCCGAGATGGAGCTGGGCTACGCCGACGCGCTGAGCGAGCTGGAGGAGATCCTGCACGAACTGGAGGGCGACACCGTCGACATCGACCACCTGGGTGAGCGGGTCCGCCGGGCCGCCGCCCTCATCCGGCTGTGTCGGGGCCGCATCGATGCCGCCCGGATGGAGATCGAGCAGGTCGTCGCCGACCTCGACGCCAACAGCTAGTGGAGCCACCCGGAAGCGACGACCGCGGCGCCTCGATCATGGCCGGCGGCGGGGGATATTTCCGTATTCCCGGAGCCGGTCGGCGCGGGTAGGGTTCGGGCTACCGGAGGAAGGAGGTGGTCCAGAGTTGAACGATGAATGTTGTGGGACCCCGGAGGTGGTTGGCCGCTAGCGGCGGCTGCTGGACCACCTGGCGAATCCCCGCCAGCCACCAATCGATCGCGTTCCCGGAGCTGGTCCCATCCGGGCCCGGGCCGTCGCCGAACATGCTGCGACTGCCCGAATGCACGACGTGATCGGTCCCTATCCAGTGTTCGTTCGACGGGAGCTGCCCAACCGGCGGCTCCCGTCGGCGCGTCGGCGCGCCGGTCATCCGCGCTCGGACGGGGACCGGCAGACGGGGGACGTAGCCTGGCCGGGTGCCGTACGCCCCGGAGTCCCTCGTGGGCATCGCCGAACGAGTGGAACGTCGCCTGCAGGCCCTGGTCGAGATCGAACAGGCCCGATGGGCCGATCTCGACCCCGACCTCGGTGCCCCCATGGCCGCTCTCGGCCGCTTGCTGAGCTCGGGCGGGAAGCGGTTGCGACCGGCGTTCTGCTACTGGGGCTTCGTCGGGGCCGGGGGAGACGTCGACGACGAGCGCTCGATCGACGCCGGTGCCGCGTTCGAGTTGCTCCACGCCTTCGCGTTGCTCCACGACGACGTGATGGACGGCTCGGCGACACGGCGAGGGCTCCAGACCACCCATGTCAGCTTCTCCGACGAGCACCAGCGCGAGGACTGGTCCGGCGAACCTCGGCGATTCGGCGAGGGGGTGGCGATCCTCGTCGGCGATCTGGCCTTCGTCTACGCCGACGCCCTCCTTCACGGCGCGTCCGAGCCGGCCTGGAGGATCTGGACGGAGCTGCGGATCGAGCTCAACGTGGGCCAGTACCTCGACATCCTCGGCACCGCGAGAGGCGAGCGCCGGCGGGCGACGGCGGAGCGCATCGCCCGGTACAAGAGCGGCAAGTACACCGTGGAGCGGCCGCTGCACCTGGGAGCGGTGCTCGCCGCGCCGGATCGAGCCGACGAGCTCCTCCCCGCGCTGTCGGCGTACGGCCTCCCCCTGGGCGACGCGTTCCAGCTCCGTGACGATGTGCTCGGCGCCTTCGGCGAGGTCGGCTTGACCGGCAAGCCCGTGGGTGACGACCTGCGCGAGGGCAAGCCGACCTCGCTCATGGCCGTCGCCGCCGATCGCGCCGGCGCCGCCCATAGGAAGGTTCTGACCCTCGTGGGACGACCGGACCTGACGAACGGCCAAGTCGAAGCCATCCAGTCCGTGCTGGTCGAGACCGGCGCGCTGGGTGAGGTCGAGATGACCATCGACGCCCTGGCCAGTGACGCGCTGGCCTCCCTCGACACCATCGACATCACCGACGACGCCCGCAAGGCGTTGACCGAGCTGGTCCACTACGTGGCCTGGCGCGATCAGTGATCCAGCTCCCATGAAGGTCCTCGTCGTGGGCGCCGGACTCGGCGGGCTGTCGGCGGCCGCTCACCTGCTGGAGCGGGGTCATCAGGTGCAGGTGGTCGAGCGGGAGGGGATGCCGGGCGGGCGGGCCGGCGTGGTCGCCGAGCAGGGGTACCGGCTGGACACCGGACCGACGGTACTCACCATGCCTGTCCTGCTCGCCCGAGCCTTCGCCGCCGCGGGAGCGGAGATGTCGGACTTCGTGAAGCTGCGCCCGGTCGACCCGATGTATCGCGCCGTCTTCGCGGACGGCACCGAGCTGCGGGTCTGGCACGGGAGGGAGCGGATGCGGGCGGAGATCTCCGAGCTCTCGGGCCCGGCCGACGCCGACGGCTTCGACCGCTTCTGCGACTGGCTCGCACGCTTGTACGCGGTGGAGATGCCGCACTTCATCGACACCAATTACGACTCGGTGCTCGATCTGGTCCGATCGCCGGGGCCGGCCTGGCGCTTGGCCCGGTTGGGCGGGTTCCGGCGGCTCGGGAAGGTGGTGGCCTCGTACTTCAGCGACGAGCGGGTACGGCGGGTGTTCTCGTTCCAGTCGATGTACGCCGGCCTGGCGCCGTACCAGGCCCTGGCGCTGTACGCGGTGATCACCTACATGGACACGGTGGAGGGAGTCTTCGTGCCCGAAGGTGGCATGCACACTGCAGCCGCCGGCCTGGCCTCCGCGGTCGAGAAGGGCGGAGCGGAGCTGCGCTACCACTCGACGGTGACGCGCATCCTGCGTGATGGGGCGGGCGCGGCCACGGGCCTCGAGGTCGTCGATTCGGAGAGCGGCGACCACGACCGGCTGGTGGCCGATGCTGTCGTGTGCAACGTCGACCTCCCGGTCGCCTATCGCACCCTGCTCGGTGGGGTCGACGCGCCCCGCCCGGCTCGGCGAGGTACCTATTCGCCGAGTTGCGTGCTGTGGGTGGCCGGCGTCAAGGGCCTCCCGCCCAGCGGGGCGGCCCACCACAACCTGCACTTCGGCGCGGACTGGGATGGCGCCTTCCGGGCCCTCATCCAGGACGGCACCACGATGCCCGACCCCTCGATGCTCGTCACCCTCCACAGCCTGGACGATCCCACCTTGGCGCCCAGCGGATGCTCGAGCATCTACGTGCTCGAGCCCGTCCCCAACCTGGACGGCCGCGTCGACTGGTCGCGCGAGCGGGAACGGGTGCAGATCGCCCTCACGGAGCGGGTCGCCGCACTCGGCTATCCAGTCGAGGTCGAGGTCGAGCGCTTCTACGACCCGCTCGACTGGGAGGCGATGGGCATGGAGCGGGGCACACCGTTCGCGCTGGCCCATACGTTCCGCCAGTCAGGGCCGTTCCGGCCGGCCAACGTCGACCGCCGGGTCCCCGGCCTCGTGTTCACCGGCTCGGGCACCGTTCCGGGTGTGGGTGTGCCGATGGTGCTGTTGTCGGGAAGGCTGGCTGCCGAGCGCGTCGACCGCTACGCCCGCGAGGGTCGATGAGGCGGGTGGCCCCCTCCGCACCGGTCGCCGGCTCCGGTCCCGTCACGCTCGAGGAGTCGTACGCGCGGTGCCGGCGCCTGAACCGCCGGCACGGCACGACCTACTACTGGTCCACGTACCTGCTCCCGAGGGTGAAGCGACACCACGTCCACGCGCTGTACGCCTTCTGCCGCTGCGCAGACGAGATCGTCGACGAGCCGGCCCGCACCGCGTCGCCGCTGGAGACGGAGGCGGCGCTGGCCGACTTCGGCGACCGGTTCTTCGCCGACCTGGATCGCGGTCGCAGTGACGATCCGGTGCTCAAGGCGGTCGTGCACACCGTCCGAGCGTTCGACATCGATCCCGGATGTTTCCGTCGCTTCCTGCGCTCGATGACCCTGGACCTCACCGTGACGCAGTACGAGACCTGGAACGACCTGCGGGGTTACATGGACGGATCGGCGGCCGCGATCGGCGAGATGATGCTGCCCATCCTGGAACCGTTAGACGACGGGGCGGGCGCCCACGCCCGGGATCTGGGCGACGCGTTCCAGCTCACAAACTTCCTGCGGGATGTGGGCGACGATCTGGACCGCGGACGCGTGTACCTACCCCAGGAGGACCTGCGCCGCTACGGAGCGGATCCCGGCCTGCGCCAGGTCACCCCGGAGTGGAAGGACCTCATGCGCTTCGAGATCGCCCGGTGCCGACGGCTCTATGTCTCCGCTGACATCGGCGTGGGCCTGTTGCCGCCCCGCTCGGCCCGCTGCGTGCGCACGGCTCGGCTGCTCTACAGCCGGATCCTGGACGCCATCGAGGCCAATGGGTACGACGTGTTCGCCCAGCGGGCTCGCGTGCCGATGTGGCAGAAGGCGGCCCTGGTGGGCCGGCAGCTCCTGCCGGTCCTATGACCCGAGCGTGGCTCAATTGAACGCCCATCGCGCTGGATGGGCCGGCTTCGCGGTGTCCGGCGCGGCGATGATCGCCACGCCGCTGCTCGCTCCAGGCCGTCGCCGGCTCGCCGCATCGGCCGTGGTCGCCGGACTGGCCGTCACGGGCACGGCCGCGGCCATCCAACGATGGGGGGCGCGGCGTGCCTCCGTTGCATTCGCAACGGTTGCCACCGCAGCCACATTGTTGGAACGTCTGGGTACGACGACGGGCGTGCCGTTCGGTCGCTACCACTACAGCGGCCAGCTTCGGCCGACTGTCGCCGGGATCCCGGCGCTGGTGCCGACGGCCTGGTTCTCGATGGCTCTGCCGGCTCGGGAGGTGGCCCACGCCGCGCTCGGGAGGCGATCGTCGCCGGGACGGCGGGTACTGCTCGGGAGCGCCGCGCTTACTGCCTGGGATCTCTTCCTCGATCCCCAGATGGTGGGCGAGGGCTACTGGCGTTGGCAGCGCCTCGGTCGCTATCGCGGCATCCCGGCCACCAACTTCCTCGGGTGGTTCGTCGCCGGGCTGGGGCTGATGGCCCTGCTCGAGGTGCTCGTTCCGCCCCGTGACACCGCAGACGTCGCCCTGGTCGGCGTCTACGGGTGGATGAGCGTGATGGAGACGATCGGGTTCGCCGCCTTCTTCGACGACCGGTTGGTGGCGGTCGTCGGTGGCGCCGCCATGGTGCCCCTGGCGGCGCTGGCCGCCTGGCGATCAGCGCACACCGAACTCGTCGGACGTGGCTGACGTCATCGTCATCGGTGCCGGGGTGGGCGGCCTGGCCGCCGCCTTGCGGCTCCGCGCCGCCGGACACCGCGTCCGGGTCCTCGAGCGGCGAGCACACATCGGCGGCAAGCTCGACGTCCGCCAGCGGGACGGGTTCTGCTTCGACATCGGGCCTTCGCTGCTCACGCTGCCGTCGCTCTTCGACGACCTGCTGCGCGGCTGCAGCACGTCGCTGGCCGACGAGGTCGACCTCGTCCGGCTCGACCCCCAGATCCGCCATTGGTGGCCGGGCGGCGGCACCTTCGACAGCCGCAACGATCCCGCTGGTACCGCACAGGCGGTGGAGGAGCTCTCCCCCGGGGCCGGTAGCGCGTACCGCTCCTTCCTTTCTCGCGGCGAACGCATCTGGGAGGTCAGCGAGCGGTCGTTCCTCGCTGGGCCCATGACGGTGGGGCCGAGCCTCATCCGCAGGCTGCGCTCGCCGCGGGATCTCGTCACCATCGATCCGCTGCGTACGCTCGATCGGGTGGCCCGCCGGGCCTTCACCGACCCACGCCTCGTGCAGTGGGCCGGACGCTACGCCACCTACTCGGGATCGTCGCCGTTCCGGGCCCCGGCCACGCTCGCCTGCATCCCCGCCATCGAGGCCCGCTTCGGGGTCTGGTATCCCCGAGGCGGTATGGGAGCTCTGGGGGCGGCGCTCGGCAGGGTGGCCGAGCGTGCCGGCGTCGTCGTCGAGACCGGGGCAGAGGTCGCCGCCGTCGAGGCGGACGGTGCCGCCGTCCGCGGGGTGCGCACTGTCGAGGGGGTGCGGCACCGAGCACAGGTCGTGGTGGCCAACGTGGACGCCGAGCACCTGTACCTCGACCTGCTCCCCGATCCTGAGTGGCTGGAGCGCGCCAGGCGAGCGCACCGCTCGATGTCGGCCTTCGTCGTGCTGGCCGGAGTTCGGGGCAGCACGCCGGGCATCGCCCATCACATGGTGTGGTTCCCGGCCGACCAGGCTGGCGAGTTCCGCCAGCTCGTGGACGAGCGCACATTCGCCGACGACCCGACGATCTACGCCTGCGTCTCGTCGCTCACCGATCCGTCGCAGGCACCCGCGGGTCACGAGAACTGGTTCCTCCTGGTCAACGCGCCCTCCGGGAGAAGCATCGACCGTGACGCGTACCAACGGTTGGTGCTGGAGCGCCTGGCCAGTCGCGGCGTGGACCTGCGGGCTCGGCTCTGCTTCACCGAGGTCATCGCGCCCGATGACATCGCCGACGCCTACCGGTCACCCGGCGGTTCGATCTACGGGACGTCGTCCAACGGCTGGCGAGCGGCGTTCCTGCGCCCGCCCAACCGCGGGAGCCACCGTGGCTTGTACCTGGTCGGCGGGTCCAGCCATCCCGGTGGTGGGCTGCCGCTGGTGGCGATCAGCGGGCGCATCGTGGCCGACCTGGTGCGGGCCGACGGCTGGTGACCTCGGCGCGACATCGCCGGGCCCGGACCGTCGGCCGATGGGCGTGGTGGGCGGTGCGGCTCGCCTCCACCGCGCTCGTCATGGCGCGCCTGGCCCAGGCGGCACGACGCCGCCCGCCCGTGGTAGTTGCTCTCCCAAGCGGTGCAGTCTCGACGGTCTCCGTGGTGATTCCCGCTCGCAACGAAGCCCGCCGCATCGGGCCCTTGCTGCGGCAGCTCGGGGCCGACGCCACTGCCACCGAGGTCATCGTGGTGGACGACGAGTCGACGGACGATACGGCCGCCCTGGCCGGCAGCCTCGGAGCCCGGGTCGTATCGGGAAGACCGCTGCCCGCCGGCTGGGTGGGCAAGCCATGGGCACTGGACCAAGGGCTGCGCGTCGCCCGGGGTGAGTGGGTGGTGACCATGGATGCCGATGCCGAGGCCGTGCTGGGGCTGCCCGCGGCGCTGGTCGAACGAGCGCAACGGGACGGACTCGACTTCGTGAGCCTGGCCGGACGGTTTCGCTGCCCGACCAGGGCGCTGCGCTGGCTGCACCCCAGCCTGCTGACCACCCTCGTCTACCGCTTCGGTCCACCAGGCTCGTCCCGGACGCCGCGGCCGGACCGAAGCGTGGCCAACGGGCAGTGCACCGCGTTCCGGCGGCGGGAGCTTCTCGAGGCCGGGGGCTTCAGGTCAGTGGCCGGTCACCTCACCGACGACGTCGCCCTCGTCCGTTACCTGGCCGAGCAGGGCTGGCGTACGGCGCTGCTGGACGGCACCGAGGTCCTCACCGTCCGCATGCACGATGATGCCCGCGACGCCTGGAGGAACTGGGGCCGGTCGCTCCCGATGCCCGACGTGACCTCCCCGTCTCGCCAGGCCGGTGATCTCGTGGTGCTGGCAGTGACACAGGCGCTGCCCCTCCCGCGCCTGCTGCTCGGCCGGGCCGATGCCCTGGACATGGGGCTGCTCGCCCTGCGGGCCGGCACGCTCGTGGGGACGGCACGCGCCTATGAACGCACTGGCGTCGCGTACTGGCTGTCACCCGTGGCGGATGCGGCGGCCGTCGCCCGGGTCGCGTGGGGTGCCGTCCGGCCCGGCCGCACCTGGCGGGATCGGACCTACCCGAACTGACGGCGAGCCCGGCGGGCGTGTCGCGCCGCCATCGCGAAGCGGAGCCCGATGATGGCCATCAGCGCGCCCGTGGCCGCCACCCTCGCTCTCGGCTCGAACCAGGCCTGGATGAGCGGGAAGCCGAACACCGCGACCCGGGCACCGAGCGCGAAGCGGCGCGATACCGCGCTGACCACGATGCAGACCGCGGCCGCGATCGCCGCCGGCACCGGCGCCAACACGATCATCGCCCCGACGAAGGTGAGGACCGAGCGGCCGCCGCGGAAGCCGGCGAAGACCGGCCAGGCGTGGCCGATCATCGCTGTGGCTCCGCCGACGTAGCCCACCCACCACGGCCCGCCCACGATCACGCCGATGGCGGCGGCCGCCGAGCCCTTGGCCACGTCACCGACGAAGACCGGAAGTGCCGCCCGCCGGCCCAGCGACTCCTTGGCGTTCCAATAGCCCGGGTTCCTGTCCCCGATGGCCCGGATGTCCACACCGCGGGCGCGCGACACGAGGACGGCCACTGGGATGGACCCGATGAGATAGCCGCACACGGCGGTGAGGACGGTCGCCGGACCGGGCGAGCCGATCATCCCGACCTCTGGCACGATGGCGGCCAATGGCGGGGAGCCGGATCGCCTCGTTCCATCTCGTACGGGAGCGGCCAAGCCGTGCGCTCGCGGCGATGGCGCGCCTCGCGACGGATCGGCCGAGGTTGGCCGGCACGGGCGGATTGGTGTTCTGGCGTCTGCTGGGGACGGGTCGGGGGCGCAACACGGGCTTCGGTGTTGATCCGCGACGGACCGCTCTGTTCGCGTTGTGGGAAAGCGATGCCGCGCTGGACGCCTTCCTCGCCGGATCGGCCATCGCCCGCCGGTGGGAAACAGCGCAGGAGAGCTACACCGTGCGTCTGCACAGCTTGGGTGGGCACGGCTCGTGGTGCGGCGTCGACGTCCTGGGAGGGATGGTTGCCGCTGCAACGGTCTCCGGACCCGTCGCCGTCCTGACCCGCGCCGTCGTTCGTACCCGGCGGTGGGGGGCGTTCATGGCAGCCGGCCGGACGGTGAGCCGGGAGCTGGCGGATGCTGCCGGCCTGCTGGCCGTGGCCGGCGTCGGAGAGGCGCCGTTGGGGCGGCAGGCCACGTTCAGCCTGTGGACCGACCTCGACGCGGCGCGCCAGTTCGCCTACGCCATGCCGGTGCATGCGGGCACCGTGGGTCGCACCCGCGACGAGGCCTGGTACGGCGAGGAGCTGTTCGCCCGTTTCCACCCCTACGACAGCCGCGGCACCTGGGACGGCGACGACCCACTCACCGGCCGATAGGAGTGCGCCGAGACGGTTCCGATGACACCGCCGCGCCCCGCCGACGCGCCGGTACGAGGGGGAGCAGCATGCCGTAGGGCTCGCCGCCGTCGCGATGGTGGATGCGGTGCGCGGCGGCCAGACGATCCAGCCAGGCCCAGTGGAGGCGGGCCAGGAAGGGCAGCCGACCATGGATGTGGCCATCGTGCACGGCGGCGTAGGCGGCGCCGTACAGCGTCACGCCGGCGCCGGTGGGCACCAGCCACCCCAGCCCGTCGACGTTGAACCCGATCAGCAGCGCCAACCCGACGACGCCGGCGAAGGCCACCGGATAGAGGTCGTTGGCCTCGAACCGGCCGGCCGCCAGCCGGTGGTGGCTCCGGTGAAGCCCACGGCCGGGACCGTGCATGAGCCAGCGGTGGACGGCGTACGTCGCGGGCTCCATTGCGCAGAAGGTCACGACGACGAGCACCAGCGCCATCACAGCTGGGGACCTGGTGCCATCGAGCCCAAGATCGACTCGACGTCGTCGAGCGTGGTCCGCGGGTTCACGAAGCAGAAGCGCAGCACCGTTTCTCCTCGCCACGAGGTGGGCACCACGAACGCCAACCCCTCGTCGAGCGTGTGGTCGCTCCAGCGGTAGTAGTCCTCGCGGGCCCAGCCCAGCCGCCGAAAGACGACGATCGACAGGCCGGGCTCCAGCACCAGCTCCAGATGGTCGGCCTTCCGGATCAGGTCGGCCGCATCCGCGGCCAGGCGCAGGCTGTGCTCGATGGCCGCCGCGTAGGCATCGGTGCCGTGGGTGGCGAGGGAGAACCAGAACGGAAGGCCCCGAGCTCGTCGCGACAGGTGGTAGGCGTAGTCGCTGGGGTTCCAGTCCGGCGTGTCGGTCACCACGTCCAGGTACTCCGCGTGCTGGGTGTGGGTCGCTCGGGCGATGCTCGGCTCGCGGTAGACGAGCGCGGCGCAGTCGAACGGCGCGAAGAGCCACTTGTGGGGGTCGACCACGAAGCTGTCGGCCCGCTCGATGCCGTCGAACAACGGGCGGGCGGAAGCGACAGCGAGGGCGGCGCCGCCGTACGCGGCGTCCACGTGGAACCACGCGCCGAACGCGCCGGCGGCTTCGCCGATCCCGGACAGATCGTCCACCACGCCCACATTGGTCGTGCCCGCGGTGGCCACGACGGCGGCGACCCGGTCCCGGTCGACGGTGCCGAGGGCGGCGAGGCCGGCCGACATGGCGTCGCCCGAGGCCCGCCCCCGATCGTCGGCCTCGACGGCGAGGACATCGGCGTCCATCACTCCCGCCGACGAGATCACCGAGGAGTGCGCTCCAGTCGAGCAGACGATGAGGGGGCGGATCAGGCGCCGCTCCGGAGCGCGCTCCCGCCAGACGTGGCGAGCAGCGACCAGCGCCGAGAGGTTCCCCGCTGAGCCACCCGACACGAACACCCCGCCGGAGGACGGCGGAAGGCCGGCCAGGTCGGCCAGCCACCGCAACGCTTCGTTCTCGGCGAACACCGCGCCTGATGACTCCAACCAGGTCCCGCCGAAGAGCCCGCTGGCCCCCACCACCAGCTCGAACAGCGTCGCCGCCTCGGTCGGGGCGGACGGCACGAAGGAGAGGAAGCGTGGATGATCGATCGATATGCAGGCCGGCGCCAGCACCTCGCTGAAGATGCGCAACGCCTCGAGGCCGCCGATGCCCTCCCGGGTGACGGTTCGGCCGGCCATGGCCCGCAGCTCGGCTTCCGTTCGGGCGTGGTCGAGGGGTGGAGGATCGAGCCGCATGCGCTCCAGCGCATAGCGGACGACGGCCTGGGTCAGGACCTCGTTGCTGCGGTCCAGGCGGTGCACGCTGGACAGGATGGCATGCGCCCCAGCGCCAGGTTCACCGGGTGAGGTCGACCAGCTCGCTGCCCGCGTGCCGCTGTTCGCCATCGCCGGTCAAGAGGTTTCCGAACAGGGCCGCGCCGAGGGCCGAGACCATGAGGATCAGCACCGGGAGCAGGAGCAGGAAGATGACGATGGCGAGAGGGCCGCCCATGTCCTTCACCGTAGCGCTGAGACCTCTTTGTGGCGGAAACAGCCCACCAGGTGGTCGTTGACCATTCCACAGGCCTGCATGAGCGCGTAGCAGATCGTGCCACCGACGAACCGGAACCCCCGGCGCTTGAGCTCGCGGCTCATGCGCTCCGAGGCCTCGGTGGCGGCCGGTACGTCGGCGGAGCGGCAGAACTCGTTCTGCACCGGTTGACCGTCCACGAAGCTCCAGAGCAGCTCGACTGGGTCGTCCAGCTCCAACCAGGCGCGGGCGTTGCCGACCGCAGCCGCCACCTTGGCCCGGTTGCGAACGATGCCTGGGTCGGCCAGCAGCCGCGCCACGTCGGCATCGTCGAAGGCCGCCACGGCGGCCGGTTCGAACCCGGCGAAGGCCGCCTGGTAGCCCTCGCGCTTCTGGAGGATCGTGCGCCAGGACAGACCGGCCTGCGCGCCTTCCAGGATCAGGAACTCGAACAACGTCGTCGGGTCGCGCTGCGGCACACCCCAGACCGTGTCGTGGTACTCGCGCTCGAGGGCGCCGCCCAGCGACCAGTCGCAGCGGGGGCGGCCGTCGGCCGGCGGCCCGGCGCGATCGGGCATTGGCTCAGCCCGCTTCGGGCTTGAAGGCCCAGGCCTCGATCTCGACCTGCGCGCCGACGGGGAGCGCGGCTACGGCCACCGTGGACCGGGCGGGCCGGCTGTCCCCGAAGCCGGTGACGTAGGCGTCGTTGAACGTCGCGAAGTCGTCCATGTCGGTCAGGAAGCACAGCGTCTTCTTCACGTCTGCCAACGTGGCCCCCGCGGTGGCGAGCTGGTCGCTGAGGTTCTGGATGGCCTGCGCCGTCTGCCCGGCCACGCCCTCGGCCAGCACACCGTCCACCGCGCCCACCTGGCCGGACACGATCACCCAGCCACCGGCCTGGACGACGGGCGTGTAGGGACCGAGCGGCTTCTGCATGGCGAGCTCCTTCGACCGGGACGGGAGCCGCATGGTAGTGCCGCCTCCCCGCCGCCCCCACCTGACAGGCTGGAGGTGTGCGTCGTTGGCTGGCCTCGCTCGTGGGCCTCGGTGTCCTGGCGGCATGTGTCGGACCGCCGAACCCGCTGCCGCCCTTCGCCGGTACCGTGGCCGAGCTTCCGGCGGACGTACGACAGCAGATGACGGGGCGGTCCTGGAGGCCGGGGTGCCCCGTCGGGCTGGACGAGCTCCGCCTCGTGAGCGTGACCCACCTGGGGTTCGACGGCCAGCCCCACGTCGGTCGGCTGGTGATCCACCGAGACCAGGCCGCGGCCGTTCTGGCCACGTTCCGCGCGCTGTTCGAGGCCAGGTTCGCCATCGAGCGGATGCAGCTCGTGGACGACTTCGGTGCGGACGACGCGGCGTCGATGGCGGCCAACAACACGAGTGCCTTCAACTGCCGGGGGATCGACGGCCGGCCCGGAGCGTGGAGCGAGCACAGCTATGGCTGGGCCATCGACATCAACCCGGTCCAGAACCCGTGGGTGAGGGGGAGCCAGGTCGATCCTCCGAGCGGCGCTCCCTACGTGGACCGCGCCTTGCAGGCACCAGGGATGGTCCACGCCGACGACGCGGTGGTGCGGGCCTTTGGTTCCATCGGTTGGGCGTGGGGCGGGTACTTCCGCAACGCCAAGGACTACCAACACTTCTCCGCCACGGGCCGCTGATCCCGGGCAGCAGCGGGCGCGGCTCAGGTGGCGGGCCAGCGCTCCGGATGGCCGAGGGCACGCCAGGCCGCGGCGGCCACGGCGGCGAAGACGGCATCCGAGCCGTTGACCGGCTCCGCGCCCTGCTCGTCGATCTCGACCTCGATCGATGGCATGTCGGCCGAACGCAGGATCCCGAAGGACCGGATGGTGAGGTCCACGGGCTCACCGCCCTCGTCTACTGCGATGGCCTCGGACCGCACCCAGCCGAGCGCCATGTGCGCCGCCCCGATGCAGTAGGAGCGCAGGATGACCCGGTCGAGGACCGGACCGCAGCTGACGATCACGCGCACACGGCCGTCGTCGGCGATGGCGGCCACGGCGCGCGCTCCGTCCGGCGAGCGCACGACATCCGGACCGCCGGCGAGGGAGGCCTGCAGAACAGCGGCCTCCACCCAACCGGCCCCGCGCACCGCCATGGAGGTGGGCGGGCCGGCGACGTCGACCTCCTCGACGACCAGGTTCGGCGCCACGGAGTGGATCGCGGCGCGCACCCCGGGCGTGCGCACGACTCGCACGACCCCTGTCCCGTCGGCCCGGAGCCCGGCAGCGATGGGCGGGCGCTTCGGTCCGAGGCGAACCACGTCCTCCCGGGTGAGGAGGACGCGGACCGGACGCTCGTGCGCGTCCGCCAGGCGCCGGGCAATCGCGCCGACGTCCGCCGCGACCTTGCCGCCGAAGGCGCCGCCATTCGCCAGCGGCGACGCCGGCTCTCCGCCCGGCCGGCACCAGGAGGCATCGGTCTCCAGGTAGGCCGGCTCGACCCACGTCGTGCGCAGGGTGCGGTCCCAGCGGCCGGGCGGTACCTCGAGCGGCCACGTGGGGGACGCGGTCGAACGCCGCCCCTGCACCTTCCCTGCCGCGGCGCGCGCTTCGGTCAGGGTCTCCCCCACCACCCATTCGCCGTCCGCACGGCGCAGAGCGACGAGTGCGTCCAACGGGGCGGTGTCGTCGGCAAACCCGCCCATGCCACCGGCCACCGCGGCGCCGACGGCCTGCGGAACCCGGCCCTCGAGCGCAGCGCGCCGGGCCCCGGCGGCGACGTCCCTGCGGCTGCCTTCATCGAGATCACGCCCGAGCGCGGCCTCACGAATCGTCTGCCAGCCGGTGCAGTGGCACAGGTGGGCCAGCAGGGCCTGGTCGACGGCCGATCGCACGAGCGGTGCCCGGGCCGCTGACGCAGCTAGGCGCACGATGATGCCGGGAGTACAGAACCCACACTGGCTGGCCCCGACCGCGGCGAACGCGCGTGTCCAGCGCTCCCCGTCCGTCAACCCCTCGATGGTCGTCACCTGTCGCCCGGCGATCCGCCGGACCGGCGTGACACAGGCCACCCGAGCCTGGCCGTCGACCAGGACGGTGCAGCATCCGCACTGTCCCTGCGGGCTACATCCGTCCTTCGGGGAGCGCACCCCGAGGCGATCGCGGAGCGCCTCCAGCAAGGAGCACCCGTCGTCGGGCACCTCCACGGGGCGCCCGTTCACTTCGAACGCGAGCGACCCGGACACCGTCGGAGGCTACGCCCGACTGCCGGCCGGTTCGGTAGCGGTCGCCGGTACCCTCGCAGCGTGCACGTGGTCTCCCGGCGGACTTTCCTGCTCGGCTCGGCGGCCGCGCTGACGCTGGCGGCGTGCGGAGACGGCGGTACCGACACTGTGCGATCCGGCGGGGCGGAGAGTGGCGGCGACAACGGCGCGACAACGGCCGACGACGGGCTGCCGATCGGGGGCGGGACGTCGCCCAATGACCTCGTGCTGATCCGGCGCTTCGCCCCCAAGACCCTGGTCACCGGCACCCAACGGGCTCCCGTGGTGCTCGGAGACATCAACGGCCTGTTGCCGTACGAGAGCACACCGCCCGCCCTGACCGCGCGGATCCTGGACGCGGACGGAGGCGTGGCCGTGGACTCCGTGACCGCGGAGCGGCACGGGCAGGAGTTGGAGCAGCCGTACTTCCCGTTCTTCCTGAGCCTGACCGCTCCTGGCGTCTACCAGTTGCAACTCACCGACAACGAGGGGGCGGTCACCGCGGTCGACGTCTTCGAGCCGGCCGAAGTCCCGATCCCTCGCGTCGGCGAGCCGCTGCCCAGTGTCGACACGCCCACGACTGGCGACGGCAGAGGTGTCGACCCGATCTGCACTCGTGACCCGGCCTGTTCGCTCCACGACAGGAGCCTGTCCGCGGTCCTCGGCCGCGGCGAGCCCGTCGCGTACCTGATCGGCACGCCGGCCTACTGCAAGACCGCGGTCTGCGGACCCGTCCTCGACCTGCTCCTCGCCGAGAAGGAGGGTCGACCGGACTTCGCGATGATCCACGCCGAGGTCTACACCGACGACACCATCGAGACCGTCGCTCCGGCTGTGACCGCCTACCAACTGAACTTCGAGCCGGTCCTCTTCGTCGCCGACTCCGCCGGCCTGGTCGTCGCCCGACTCGACTCGGTCTGGGATGCGCAAGAACTCAGCGGCGCACTCGACCTAGCCACCACCTGACCGTCATGCAGGCGGAGGGGCCGCGCTGACCTGCAGACCGGGGTGCCGGCACGCCTGCGTCGGTGCATTCCGCGCTGAACGCGGAGATCGTCGACACAAACGCTTCAACGGGCGCGCGACGCATTGCCGAGCGAAGCTGTGAGGAGGAGGAGCCAGCCGAAGCGAAGCGGAGAGCGGCGACGAAGAGACAGACCCGGTGCATCCGGCTCGGCCGGCGCACCGCAACGACGCCCGACGCATTGCCGAGCGAAGCGAGTAGGAGCCAGCCGAAGCGAAGCGGAGGTGCCTGGGTCGGTGCGTCCGGCTTGGCCGGCGCACCGCAACGAGGCCCGAGGCATTGCCGAGCGAAGCGAGTAGGAGCCAGCCGAAGCGAAGCGGAGGATGGCGACGAAGAATCAGCTGTAGGCGACGAGCACGGCGAGGTGGCGGTCGGTCAGGCCGGGTTGGCGGGCCAGGACCAGCCAGGTTCCCGTCGATGTGTCGGGCACGCCGATGATGGTGACCCCGCTGGCGCAGGTGTAGGTGGGCCGCTCGGCCAACGGGACGGTGGTGGCGGGCGGGGCGACGGTCGTCGGCGGCTCGGTAGTTGTCGTCGTGGGCTCGGTGGTTGTCGTGGCGGGCGCGGTCGAGGTCGTCTCCGGTGACGTGGTGGTGGAGGCCGGGTCCGCCGTCGTGCTCGTGGGCGCAGCGGTGGTCGGCGCCGTGGAGGTCGTGGTGTCCGGGGGACCGCCGGGGCGGGGGCGCGCCGGCTCCGTCGCCGGGATGGGGAGGCAGCGGTCGCCGCCGTCGAGCATCAGCAGGCGGTAGGGGGGCGGCGGGCCGATCGTGGGCGCGGCCTCGGCGGTCGAGAGGCGGAGGAACGTCGGTGCGCCGGTCGGGTCGGGGAGGCAGGCGACCAGAGTGGCGTCGTAGGGCGCCACCTCGCACGGGTCCAGCCGGGCACCGTCCTGCGGGCGGCACCGAAGGAAGCCGTCGCGCCCGTCGAGCACCAGGCTCGGTCCCAGGCACTCGCCGGGGAGGATCTCCAGCGGGACCGTGGTCGAGCTGACGAGGTCCTGAGCGCCGAAGACGCGCACCTCGGTGACGGTGGTTGTCGCTGGTTCGGGTGCGATCGGCGCGCCTCCGTCGGGCACGCGGCCGTCGGGCCCGGCGTTGGGAGGCAGGTCGGCGACGGGAGCGGGCGCGGGTGGGAGGGCGGCGGCGCTGAACCAACCCGAGGCCAGGTCGGCGGCCAGCGACTCGAACCGCGCGCCGACGACGCGGAGGTAGGTCTGGTTGGGGTTGTAGGCGAGGATGGCCCGGATGACCCCGGCTTCGGTCTGCAGGGTGAGGTCACCGGCCGCCCGGCAGAGGTACCGACCGGCCGCCGTGGCCGAGTCGATGATGTTGCCCGGATCGCCCTTGCCGTCCCCGTTGGCGTCCGTGGTCCATCGCTTCCAGGTGGAGGGGATGAACTGCATCGGTCCGACGGCATGGTCCCGCCTGGGGTCGCCGTCCAGCGTGCCGCCGTCGGTGTCGCCGCCGATCGGGATGCCGATGATTGAGACCATGCTGTTGCCGAAGGCGTCGAGCCGCCCGGCGCCGTGGTTGGACTCCGTCTTCCCGATGGCGGCCAACAGCTCCCAACGCAACCCGCAACCGGGCTGTTCCTCCGCCAAGGTGGCCTCGGCCTGGCGGTACGCGTTGTAGGCCACCGTCGACATGCCGTTGACCGTGGCCTGCCCCAACTCGCGTACGACGGCCTCGAACCGGGCGGCCACCTCGTTGCGGCGAGCCGCGGCGTCGTTCAACTCCTGGGTGCGTCGAGCCCGGGCGTTGTCCAGCAGGAGCACGTCGCTCTCGGCGATGGCCAGGCGGTCCTCCACCTCGGCCCGGGCCGTGGCCACCTGCTGGGCCTCGTCGAGCACGGCTTCGCTCGTGACCTCGAGCGTGGCCAGCCCCCAGACAGCGTCGTCCGCGGGCTTGTTGAGCGCAGACAGGAAAGCCAGGAGATCACGCGATTCCGACGACCCGTACATGTAGCGCTGCAATGCGTAGGAACGGGCCTGGGCGACCAGCCGCGCTTGAAGCTGTTCCTGGCTGGTGGACTCCTCGCGGATGGCCTGGGCATCCTCGTCGGCCCGGGCCGCGTCGGCCTCGAGTTGATCGAGGGACGCTCGGAGCTGGGTGACCTGGTCGTCCAGACCCGCGAGCTCGACGGCCACCTCGTCGATCTGGGCGCCGAGGTCCTCCGGGGCGGCCTGTGCCTCCGCGCGACCCGGGGCGCCGGTCATCCCTATCGCAAAGGCAGCCAGCATGACCGCCGCGACCTCCGCGCCACGCCGCACGCCAGGGAGCCTACCGGTCCCTTGAGTAGGGTCGGCCTCCATGGCCGGCTCCCAATTGCCTCACCCTGACGGCATCATCTTCGGTGCGTTCATGCCCCAGGGTTGGAAGATGGAGCTGGCGTCGATCGAGGGTGCCGAGGCCAAGTGGTCCGCGGCGGTGCAGCTCGCGAAGACGGCGGAGGACCTGGGTTACGACTCGATCTGGGTCTACGACCACTTCCACAACGTGCCTCGCCCGGCCCACGAGGCGGTGTTCGAGTGCTGGACGACGATCGCGGCCATCAGCCAGCTGACCAGCCGCATCCGGTTGGGTCAGATGGTCGGGTGCAACTCGTACCGGCAACCGTCCCTGCTGGCCAAGATCACCTCGACCGTCGACGTGATCTCCGGAGGCCGCCTCGACTGGGGCATCGGCGCGGGGTGGTACGAGAACGAGTATCGGGGATACGGCTTCCGGTTCCCAGCCGCCAAGGACCGCATCGGGATGCTGCGGGAAACGGTCGAGATCGTGCGCTCGATGTGGACCGAGCCGGAGACGACCTACGACGGCCGGCACTACACCTTGCGCCGGGCCAACTGCGACCCCAAGCCGATCCAGCAGCCCCATCCACCGATCTGGATCGGCGGCGGCGGCGAGCAGCTGACGCTGCGGGTCGTGGCCCACTACGCGGACCGCTCGAACTTCGGCGGCCAGCCCGACGAGTGGGCCCACAAGTGCGAGGTGCTCAAGGCCCACTGTGCTGCGGTCGGGCGGGACTACGACGAGATCCGCAAGACGTGGTCACCCGAGGTCTTCATCCGCGAGACCGACGCCGAGATCGGCGCCGCCGGGTCGCGCAGCCTGTGGGGAGAGCCGGCCGAGAGCTGGCGCGCCGGCAACCTGGTCGGGACGCCGGAGCAGGTGGCCGAGAAGATCCAGACCTACGTGGATCTCGGTTGCAGCGGCTTCATCCCCTGGTCGCCGGACTATCCGGACACCACCAGCCTGGAGCTGCTGGCCACCAAGGTGATCCCGGAGTTCCGCTGAGCGGCTTCCTGAACCAGAGGCGGAGGCGCAGGTCAAGGGACGAACGTAGCGAGCGGGAGGCGTCACTTGTCCGCTCGTGAACCAGTGGCCCGGCGGTGTGCAACCACCGCCGGGCCCGAGCCGTCACCCGTGAAAAGGTGCTGACCCACGACCGACGCTAGCGACCATCGAATCTCCGCCGTCACGGCCGGAGTGAACCCGGTCACCGGCCGGCGACCAGACCTCCTCGGTCGGGTGACGCCATGCCGGTCGCGAGCCAGGTAGCGTTACGCGGGGCGCCCGTCGGCTACTTCTCATCGGGGAGGACAGAGGGACGAATCCTCAGATCGTTCGAGCAGATGGTTGGCCAAGCGGTGGCCGCTCGCTCTACCTGGGAGACAGGGTCGGTTACCGAACATCGGTCGGGTCGAGTCGCGTTTCCTATCGTTCCGACTTCGAGACCACGCTGCTCGAGCTCCTGGATCGCCTCGCCGACGGCAGCACGATCGCCGAGCTCGGTGCTGGTGCGAACCCGGCTCTCGCCGTTCACCCGCGGGTTCTGGCCGGAGAGCTCAAGCTGTTGATGATCGACATCTCCCAGGAGGAGTTGGACAAGGCTCCAGCGGTGGGCCAGAAGCTGTGCCTGGACGTGGCGACGAAGAAGTTCCCACTCGTCGATCAGGTCGATCTCGCCTGCAGCCAGATGCTTGCCGAGCACGTGCGCGACGGGCAGCAGCTGCTACGGAACGTCGCCCGCCTCCTCCGGCCGGGGGCCCTGTACCTCCAGCTGTCCCCGACGCTCTACACCCTCCCGTTCGTGGTGAACCGCGTTTTGCCGGAGAAGGTCAGTCGGGTCCTTCTCGACACCTTCCAGCCGCGGGACCCTGTCCGCCGGGGCAAGTTCCCCGCCTACTACAGCTTGTGCCGCGGGCCGTCCGAGAAGCAGATCGAGCGCATCGAGCGTGCGGGGCTCAGACTGGTCGCGGCGCGTGGCTACTTCGGCCACAGCTACTACAAGCGGGTGCCGGTGCTGCGAGAGCTGGAGGGCCTCAAGTCTGAGATGTTGGCCCGCCACCCGATGCCGTCGCTGTGCAGCTTCTGCGTGTACCTGGTGGAGCGGCCGCTCAATTAGGCGTGACGGATCGGTAACAGCCTCGGATTCGGCTGCCTCAGTCCATCGCCCACCGCTCGGGCCGGCCCTCAGCTCCCACCGGCCGGGGTCGCTGTGCGTCCAGCGGAACCAGCGCGCCGAACGGCATCAGATATGGGTGGCCAACCTTCGGATGCCCCGCATGCGAGCCGAACGAATTGGGCCTCGCCTGCCGATCGTGTGGGCGCAGAGTTCGTGATCTACTTCGCCAATGGACAGCGAGCTAGCGAACGACCGCACCTTCCTCGCGTGGCTTCGGACCGGGATCGCCCTATTCGGCCTCGGATTCGTCGTCGCGAAGGTCGCCCTGATCGTGCAGCCCGAGACGACCCGCCTGGAGAACAAGGATCTCTACAGCACGGTAGGCGTACTCATCGTCCTGAGTGGTGTGGCGCTGGTCGTGGTCGGCTATCTCCAACATGCACACGTCTGGCGCCTCCTCGACCGGGACCGGAAGGCTCCGAAGCCGCGGTGGCCGCTTACGATTACCGTGATCGCGTTTGTCGGATCTCTCGTGCTCTCCACTCTGATCATCGTCTCTACCTAGGTGTCCACGACGCCCGTGAGGACATCGGGAACCTCCGGCGGGCGAGTGCACAGTGCCCGATCGTGCGCCGGGCCAAGCCGCGATCCGATCGGCATCAGATCGGCGCCGCTGTGGAGCGGTCAGCGGTACTTCGGAATGCGGATTGAGGAATCGTCAAGACCTGTGGATCGACGCGCCTGCTGATTACGCGGCGTCTTCCTGATCGTGCTGGTTGGGTCCTTCGATGAGCACTCCCTTCTCGAAGGTGGCGCCGGCGCGGACGAGGGCGACAAGGTGTGGGCCGTTGACCGCCCGCCACCGCTGCTCGGCGGACTCGATGAGCTTGAAGGCCATCGCCAGACCAGCTGCTCGCGACCCGGCGCCTTTGGTCACTCGTGTGCGGAGCCGCACGGTGGAGAACGTGGACTCGATCGGGTTGGTGGTCTTGAGGTGGATCCAGTGCTCGGCTGGGAAGTCGTAGAACGCGAGCAGCGCGTCGAGGTCGTCGGCGATCTTGGCCACAGCCTTGGGCCACTTGCCACCGAAGCGATGAGCGAAGGCGTGGGCGGCTCGCACTGCGTGATCCCGGTCTTCGGCGTCGCGGATCTCGGCCAGCATTCGCCGGGCGGTGGGATGCGCCGACGTCGGCAGGGCAGCGAGGACGTTGGCGGCTTTGTGCACCCAGCACCGCTGGGTCTTGGTCTGCGGGAACACGTCGCGCAGCGCCGCCCAGAACCCGAGCGCGCCGTCGCCGATCGCCAACACCGGTGCCCGCATGCCGCGGCTGGGGAGGTCACGGAGCAGGTCGGCCCAGCTGTCGGTCGACTCGCGGTAGCCGTCGCTGATGGCGACGAGCTCCTTGGTGCCATCGGCGCGGACGCCCACGATGACCAGGGTGCAGAGCCGTTCTTCTTCGAGGCGGATGTTGAAGTGGATGCCGTCGACCCACACGTACACGTAGTCCACGCCAGACAGGTCGCGGCGCATGAACGCGTCGCGTTCGGCCTGCCACTGCTTGGTCAGCCGAGTGATCACCGAGCTGCTCAACCCCGCCGCCGAGCCGAAGAACTCCTCGAGGGCAGGCACGAAGTCACCGGTCGACATGCCGTGCAGGCACATCAGCGGCAGCACCTCAACCACCTTCGGGCTCTTGCGGCACCAGGGCGCCACGATCGAGCTCCGGAACCGGGCCCGCGCCCCCGTCTCGTCATCGACGCGCTTGTCGTTCACGCGGGGCGCTTCGATCTCCACCGGGCCGGCGCCCGTCGTGATCGTTCGCCGCTCGGCACGGCCGTTGCGGACGACCAGTCGCTTGCCGCGCCCGTCGCGCTCGTCGACGTGGGCCTCGATGTAGCCGTCGACCTCGGCCTCCAACGCCGCGGCCAACATTCGGCGTGCGCCTTCGCGCACAATCTCATCCAACGCCGACGGCAGGGTGCGCTCCCGCGTCGACTCATCGGTCACTACGCTCAACATCGGCGTTCCTTCCTCACCGGCGCGCCAACGCCGGGAGAGCTCGTCTCGGTTCAACGAGGAAGGTACGCCGCGCCCTCAAGCAGGTGGCCGATCCACAAGTTCAGGTCATACCTCATGCGGATTCGTCGGGGCCCCTACTCTCGGACCGTGATCTTCATCACTGCCAAGTTTCGAGTCCTTCCCGACCATGCGGACGACTGGGCTGACATCACGCGGGAGTTCACACAGGCGACCCGTGCCGAGTCGGGCAACCTGTGGTTCGACTGGTCGCGCAGCCTCGATGATCCCACGGAGTACGTGCTCGTTGAGGCCTTCCGCGACGGTGAGGCGGGATCGGCGCACGTGCAGTCCGACCAATTCAAGGCCGCGATCGCTGCGCTACCCCAGTACCTCGTCGAGACACCTCGCATCATCAGCCAAGTGATCGACCAAGACGACTGGTCCGAGCTCGGTGAGATGACGGTCGGCTGATTCCGGGACGGTGATCAGCCGGCAGCAGAAGCGCCAAGCTTTCAGTTCCGGCCGGCGACGTCTGCAACGAGAACTGCAGCGCGAGACAACGGAGGGACCGAGTGTCCAACTTCATCCAGATCACGCCGTTCATGCACGTCGAGGACCTGGAGCAGGCCATCGCCTTCTTTACCGACATCCTCGGCTTCGAAACGACGTTCCGGCTGCCCGGCTACGCGTACGTCCAGCGCGAGACCGTCGGTATCCGCATCCGCGAGAGCAGCCGCGCCAATGGTGGCCTGCCCGGCAACCGGCGCTTCGCGTACTACGTGGACGTGCGGGACGTGGATGCCCTCTACGCCGAGCTCAAGCCGAAGCTCGACACCTTGCCTGAGCGCGACGTCCACGGACCGGCGCACAAGGAGTACGGCCAACGTGAGCTGTTGGTGGTCGCACCCGACGGCAACCTGTTGGCCTTCGGGCAGATGACCTCGCCACAATCCTCTGGGGGCGCGCAGTCGGGTGATCGTCAGGGTGCAAGACCACTGAGCACCTGGCCTCCCATCGGGCGTCGCTCCTACGCGGGGCGCCGGCGGCGACGTCGACAAACCCTGCGACCTGCTCGGGCGGGGTAGCGCCTTGGGGATCAGTTCACGCTCTCCGTCGACCTGGGCGGGCGCTCGGCCAGCAGGACGTTCACATCGTCGAGCTCGGCCACCAGTTTCGATTCGCCACGTGAGCGGCTACTTGAACCAGATGCGCTGGTAGTCGCGGCTCTGCGGGTGCAGGAGCAGCGCGAAGAGGGCGACCGTGAAGGCCAGCGGGATGAGGACCGGCGACGAGATGGCCTCGACGATGCCGCCGGCAACCGTCACGTAGAGCAGCACCTCCAGCCCGGTGATGGCTACGGCCAGGAAATAGCCCCATCGCTTCTCGTTGGCGATCCCGAAGCCGGCCAGCACACTGGCGGCCAGGCCGAGTATCCCCAGCACAGAGCCGCCGAACAGCAACCCGATGATGGCGTTCGCGTAGAGCAGCCAGCAGGCGAACTGCAGGGTCTGAGGCTGCGACGGATCCACCCAGCGCCGAGTGTCGAACGGCATGGTCCCAAGTGTGCCAGCCCAGCCGGGCGCGCGCCCACCGCTCTGGTAGACAACTTCGCCATGCCTGACTTCGTCGCCGTGTACGCCCAGGCCATGCCCGAGCGGGTCGCCGTCGTCGACGACCGACCTGACGGCATGGTTCTGACGCTCACCTGGTCCGAGCTGAACGAGCAGACCAACCGCCTCGCCGACGTGCTCATGCGCCACGGCGCAGGCCCCGGGACGAAGGTGGTCTGGTGCGGCCCCAACTCGATCGGCGTGGTCCTGCTCGTCAGTGCGGCGCGCAAGATCGGGACGGTCGCGGTGCCGCTCAACTACCGGCTGGCCGACGACGAGGCCGCCTACGTCGTCGATCACTGCGACGCCACCGTGGCCTATGTCGACGCCGAGAGCGCGCCGATGTTCGCGCGCCTCCGGGACCGCATCCCCCAGGTTGGGACCATCCTCGTCCATGACGGTCCGACACCTCCGGGCATGGCCGACGCCGGCGAGCTGATGGCCACGGCCTCGACCGGGGAACCCGAGCTGCCCGCCGGCACCGCTCCCGGGTCGACGATGATCTACACCTCGGGCACCACCGGCAAGCCGAAAGGGGCCTATCGCCGCGGGGCGGGCGACCCCGTCCAGGTGCAGGGGATGGTCCAGCTGATCGGGTACACCCCGGACGACGTCTACATCCCCACCGGGCCGCTCTACCACTCGGGCCCTGGGGCGTTCATGGCCATCGCGCTCGCTCTCGGCCAGAAGGTCGTCATCCAGCGCCGCTTCGATCCGGAGGACTGGCTGCGCCTGGTCGACCGCTACCGCGTGACGTCCACCTTCGCGGCGCCCACGCCCATCCGCATGGTCTGCTCGCTGCCGGATGAGGTGAAGCGCCGCTACGACCGATCGTCCATGAAGCGTATGGTCGCCAACGCCGCCCCCTGGTCCCTCGCGCTCAAGCACCTCTATCTGGCCGACTTTCCGGCCGACTCGTTGTGGGAGGTGTACGGATCCACCGAGCTGGGGGTGAACTGCATCCTCGAGCCGCAGGACCAGCTGCGGAAGCCGGGATCGTGCGGGAAGCCGGCGCCCTTGGTCGAGGTTCGCCTGCTCGACGACGACGGCCGAGAGGTCACCGGGACGGGGCCGGACCACCCGGGCGAACTCTTCGTCCGCGGCCCGTCGGTCTTCGACGACTACTACAAGCAGCACGATCGCTTCCTCGCCGACAACCGGGAGGGCTGGCAGACCGTGGGCGATGTCGCCTACCGCGATGACGAGGGCTACTTCTTCATCTGTGATCGCAAGAAGGACATGATCATCTCGGGCGGCATGAACATCTATCCGGCCGAGATCGAATCCGCGTTGGAGCTCAACCCGGACATCTACGAGGCCGCGGTGTTCGGCATCCCGAGCGAGGAGTGGGGTGAGGCGGTCCACGCCGCCGTGGTGGTGGCGCCGGGGGCGTCGATCTCAGCGGAACTCGTGATGGCACACGCCCGCGCCCACCTGGCCTCGTACAAGATCCCGCGCTCGGTGAGCTTCCATGCCGATCTACCCAGGACCGGCTCGGGCAAGCTGCTCAAGCGCGACCTGCGCGCCCCGTACTGGGCCGGCCGCACCTCGATGATCGGCTGAGCCGGGGCGCTCGGCCGCCCGCCGGGCGGATGGCCACGGAACGCTTCGGCCGGCGGCGGTCAGGCGCCGATGGCGTGGTAGCCGCCGTCGACGTGGACCATCTCGCCGGTGGTGGCCGGAAACCAGTCGGACAGGAGGGCGACGCAGGCCCGGGCGGCGGGCTCGAGGTCGTGGATGTCCCAGCCGAGCGGCGCCCGGTTCTGCCAGGCCTCCTCGAAGGCGCCGAAGCCAGGGATGGACTTGGCGGCCATCGTCCGAAGGGGCCCGGCGGCCACCAGGTTGACCCGGATCTGGCGGGGACCGAGCTCGCGGGCCAGGTAGCGGGCGGTGGACTCGAGCGCAGCCTTGGCCACGCCCATCCAGTCGTAGGCCGGCCAGGCCACGGTGGCGTCGAAGTCGAGCCCCACCAGCGAGCTTCCCGGCGGCATCAAGGGGCCGAACGCGTCGACCAGCGCTTTGAGCGAGTAGGCGGAGACATTGAGCGCCACGGCGACGTCTTCCCAGGTGGCCTCCATGAAGGTGCCGCCGAGGCACACCGCGGGAGCGAACCCGATCGCGTGCAGCACTCCGTCGACCCGGTCCCACCGCTCGCGTACGGCCTCCCGCACCGAGTGCAGATGGTCCGCCTCGGTGACATCCAGTTCGAACACCGGCGCCTCGGACGGCAACTTGCGGGCGGTGCGCTCTGTGAGGGACAGCCCACGACCGGCACCGGTGAGGATGATCTCCGCCCCTTCCTGCTGGGCCAGCTTGGCCACACCGAAGGCGATGGATGCGTCGGTGAGGACGCCGGTGATCACGATGTGCTTGCCGTCGAGGAGACCCATCCGGCGGAGCGTACGCGTCGCGCGCTCGACGCCCAGGAGACCGAGGTCCCGTAGGACCCGCGCCCGGCGATGTGCAAGGCTCCGGCTATGCGCATCGGCATCATCGGCGGAACCGGGCCGGCCGGGACCGCCCTGGGCGCACGTCTGGCCGACGTGGGCTACGAGGTCGTGCTGGGCTCGCGATCGCGTTACCGCGCCATGGAGGCCAGGGACGAAATCCTGGCGCGCTGGCCGGATCGTGACCTGACGATGGGGGCGGGCTCCAACGCCGATGCCACCGACGCCGATCTGGTCGTGATCGCCACGCCCTGGGACTCGGCCGCCACCACCGCGCACGAGCACGCCGCCACCCTGGAGGGCAAGGTGGTGGTCAGCATGGCCAACGCGCTCGTCCGAGTCGGCGCCGAGTTCCAGCCGCTCGTGCCGCCGCGGGGGTCCGTTGCCGCGCATGTGCAGGCGGCCGTGCCGAACTGCCGGGTGGTCGCCGCCTTCCACCACCTGCCGGCCAAAGAGCTCGGGAACCTGGACCACCCGATCGAGTCGGACGTTCTCATCTGCTCGGACGACGAGAACGCCATCAAGGTCGTGTCCGAGATCGTCAGCGCCATCCCCGGGTGCCGGCCGCTGGACGCGGGCGAGCTCTCCAACGCCACCGCCATCGAAGCCTTCACCGCCGTATTGCTCCAACTCAACGTCCGCTACCGGACCCGGGTGGCGCCGAAGCTCACGGGCATCAAGTCCTGACGGTCGCGGCAATGCCGATGCGCCTGTATGAAACGGCTCGCCAGTCCATCGTCCCCTTCGAACCCGGCCCCGTCGTCACCCTCTACACGTGCGGCATCACGCCCTACGACGCCACCCACCTCGGTCACGCCACGGTCTACGTGTTCTACGACGTCCTCCAACGTCGGCTGCGGGACCGCGGCCACGACACCAAGTGCGTCCGCAACGTCACCGACGTCGACGATCCGCTCTTCGCCAAGGCCCGCGAGCTCGGGGTCCACTACCTCGATCTGGCGGCCACGGAGGAGGCTCGGTTCGAGCGGGACATGACCGCCCTCGGCGTGCTGCCCTGCTACAGCACCCCCCG
>DASTFY010000253.1:0-7159 GCA_035719525.1 Acidimicrobiales bacterium | reverse complement strand
GCTTCAGCCGGCTGACGGCTCCAGCCGCCGGCTCGGGCGGCCCGATGGACGAATCCCCCCTTGCGTCCATCGGGCCGCCCTGCGGGGGCGCCGGTACCCTGTCCGGCGTGGACCGGACGCGCCTCCTCGCGCTCTCGGTGGCGGCCGCCGCCGTCGTGGGCGTGGCCGGAGGCTGGTGGTTGTCCGACCGGGACGGACCGTCGGATCGCCTCGGGTCGCCAGGTGCTGACACGGTGCCCATAGATGGCATCCCCGTGGCTATCGACGTCACCGGACAGCCGCTCCCCGCGGTGGAGGCGGAGACGCTGGATGGGGCCACCATCGCGCTGGCCTCGCTGGCCGATCGCCCCCTCGTCCTCAACTTCTGGTTCAGCACCTGCCTGCCCTGCCGGAAGGAGATGCCGGACTTCGAGGAGGTGCACCAGGCGCTCGGGGGCCGGGTGCGCATCGTGGGGGTGAACCCCCTGGACAGCCCGGAGCGCGCACAGGACTTCGCGTCCGAGGTCGGGGCCACCTACGAGTTGCTTCGCGATCCGGACGGGCGGGTCACGACGGCGCTCGGCGTGGCGCGCTACCCCACCACGGTCTTCGTGAGCACGGCCGGCACCATCCTGGCCACGAAGGCCGGGGAGCTGTCGGCCACCGAGCTCCGCGATCGAATAGAGGAGCTGTACCCGTCGTGATCGACGGCGCCTTCGCTCTCGCCTTTGTCTCCGGTGTCGTGGCCACGGTGAACCCCTGCGGGTTCGCGATGCTGCCGGCCTACCTGTCCTACTTCCTCGGGCTCGAGAGCCGCGAGGACCCGGACGGTGATGAGCCGGCCCGGGCCAGCGTCGCCCGGGCGCTCGTGGTGAGCGCGTCGGTGTCGGCCGGCTTCATCGCGGTGTTCACCGTCCTCGGCTTCGTGATCCGGGCCGGAGGGGAGGGGGTGGCCGACATCATCCGTTACCTCAGCATCGTCATCGGCTTCGTTCTCATCGGCCTCGGCGTGGCGCTCCTGCTCGGGCACAAGCTGGCCCTCGTCACCCCCCGCCTCGATCGGGGCGGGCGGTCCCGCACCCTGCGATCGATGTTCCTCTTCGGAGTGTCCTATGCCGTGGCCTCCTTCGGCTGCACCATCGGGCCGTTCGTGCTCACCGTGCTCGGCAGCTTCACCCGTGACGGGACGGTGTCCGGAGTGCTCATGATCGTGGCCTACGGCCTCGGCATGGGCCTCCTGTTGACCGCGCTGACCGTCACCCTGGCGTTGGCTCGCGGCGGGCTTCTGCGGGGGCTGCGGTCGGCGCTGCGCTGGATCGACCGCGTCGCCGGCGCCCTCCTCGTGCTCGCGGGCTGCTACCTGGTCTACTACTGGTGGTACGACCTGGTGTCGGACACGGGAGCGAGGGAGGTGGCCGGCGGCGGCTTGAGCTCCTGGTTCCAGGGCCGAGCCGACCAGGTCGCGCTGTGGTTGAACGATCGTGGCGCGGGAGCGCTGGCTCTGGTGCTGGGCGCGGTCACTGCGGCCGCAGTCGCGGCCGTGATTGCGCGCCCGCGACCGCGGCGGCCGGCGGGCGAGCATCGCCCCCGACCGGACGTCACCGTCGGCCCCGACCGGTGACCTTCGCCGAGCTGTTGGCCTATCCGGGTGTGGAGGAGGTGGTGGCGCGGCGGGGCCGATTCGGGTTGATGGCGTACCACGGTGGCGCGTTGGAGGAGGCCACCGACGTGATCGCCCGCGCCGTGGCGGAGCGGGCCGGGGCCTCGTACTACGGCGTTCACCAGCCGCCGGACCTGGTGTGGCACATCCCCTCCGTGCTCGTCGACCCGGCCGCCTCACCGGCCTTGGCCGGCTTCTTGGACCACGTCGACGAGGTGATCACCGTGCACGGCTACGGCCGGGACGGTTTCTGGACCCGGTTGCTGCTCGGGGGCGCGCACCGTCGCTTGGCCGACCACGTCGGACGGCACCTGCGCCGGTACCTACCGGCATACGAGGTGGTCACCGACGTCGACTCCATCCCCGTCGAGCTGCGCGGACTTCACCCTCGGAACCCGGTCAACCTGGCTCGAGGCGGCGGCGTGCAACTGGAGCTGCCGCCGCGCGTGCGCGGTACCAGCCCACTCTTCTGGGACTGGGAGGGGCCCGGCCTGAACCCGCACACCCAGGCCCTGGTCGACGCCCTGGTGGACGCCGTCATCACCTGGAATGGCAGGGATGTAGGGGCGAAGGCTCCCACCGGCGCCCCACCGGCGAACAATCCGGCTCCGCCGGTCGATCGGATCGACTCAGGGCGCCAGGCGCTCGATGATCCAGGCGTTGCCCCCGGCCTCGCGGCGGTAGCGGAAACGGTCGTGCAGGCGGCTGGGCCGGCCCTGCCAGAACTCGACGGTGGACGGGACGATGCGCAGGCCACCCCAGTGCGGCGGCCGGGGGATGTCGTCGCCGGGGAACTGGGCATCCGCGGCAGCGACCAGCGCGTCGAGCTCGGCGCGATCGGCGAGGACACGGGATTGGGGCGAGGCCCACGCGCCGATGCGTGAGGCCTTCGGCCGGCTGCGGAAGTAGCGATCGGCCTCTTCGGCACTCACCGGCTCCACGACCCCGCGCAGGCGCACCTGGCGATGGAACGACAGCCATGCGAACGTCGCCGCCGCCACCGGGCGGGACGCCACCTGCTGCGCCTTCGCCGACTCCAGGTTGGTGTAGAAGACGAACCCTCGCTCGTCCACGCCGCGCGCCAGGACGACGCGGGCGTCGGGCAGCCCGTCGTCGCCGATCGTCGCCACCGACATGGCGTGGGGCTCCTCCACACCGGCGGCGGTCACCTCCTCGTACCAGGCCCACCACTGGGCGATCGGGTCGGCCGCCAGGTCCTGGCGATCGAGCGTCCCCCACTCGTAGTCCGACCGCCGATCGGCCAGGCTCATCGGGAGGCGGGGACCGGGATGGTGCGATTCCCCCTGAGGTACGGCCACAGCGGTTCGGGTAGGGCGATGCTGCCGTCGGCCTGCCGGTTGTTCTCGATGATGGCCGCCCACACCCGGGGCACGGCCAAGGCGGAGCCGTTGAGGGTGTGCGCCACCATCGTCCCCTTCTCCCCGCTCGGGCGGTAGCGCAGGTCGGCTCGACGGGCCTGGTAGTCGCTGAACCAACTGATCGAGGACACTTCCAGCCACGCGTCGCAGCCCGGCGCGTACACCTCGATGTCGAAGCTGCGGTGGTGGCTCTGCCCGAGGTCGCCGGTGCAGATGTCGATGATGCGGTACGGCAGGCCGAGCTCGGCGATCGTCCCCTCGGCCCTTGCGACCAGCTCGTCGAGCATCCCGGGAGCCTGCTCGGGCGTGGTGTACGCCAGGATCTCCACCTTGTCGAACTCGTGGACCCGCAGCGTTCCTCGGGTGTCCCGTCCGGCCGCGCCCGACTCCCGGCGATAGCACGGCGTCGACGCCATGAGCCGCATCGGCAGCCGATCCTCGGCCAGGATCTCCCCGGCCGCCAGCGAGGTGAGGGGCACCTCCGCCGTCGGGATGCACCAGAGGTCGTCGCGCTCGATGGCGTAGGAGTCATCGGCGAACTTGGGGAGTTGGCCCGTTGCCGTCAACGTCGCCGTCGTGACGAGCGTGGGTGGCCGGATCTCCTCGAAGGCGTCAGCGTTGCGGTCGAGCGCCAACTGGCAGAGGGCGCGCGACAGGGTGGCGCCCAGGCCGCGCTGCATGGTGAACATGGCGCCGCTGATCTTGACGGCGCGCTCGCCATCGAGGATGCCCAGAGCCGTCGCGCTCTCCCAATGCGGGACCCGCTGGTGGTCGGCGAACTCCTCGGGGAGGTTGACCGGGCCCTTGACGATGGGGTTGTCGGCCTCGCCCAGCCCGTCTGGAGCATGATCCGACGGCAGATTGGGGATGCGCAAGAGCAGCTCGCGCAGCTCGCTGTCGACCGCGGCTACCTCGGCGGCGACGGCGGCCTCGGCATCGCCGAGCGTGCGGCTCTCGGCCATCACCCGCTCGGCCTTGTCCACGTCACCGTCGCGCCGGAGTTGACCCACCTGCTTGGAGAGCTCGTTGACACGGCGACGGGCGTCGTCGCGCTGCGAGGTCAGCTCCCGGAGCCGCTCGTCGAGGGCGGCGGCCTGGTCGAGCTGGACCAGCACCTCCGGGTCGCCCCGGCGGGCCAGCGCTCGCGTCACGCCGGCCCGATCGGTGCGCAACAGGCGGACGTCGATCACACGGCGAGGGTAGTCGGCGGTCCGATCGGCCCCGCCGGCCATTGCCCCCTAACCTCCGCCGTCGTGGCTGCGGTCGAGGTGCAGGACCTGGTGGTTCGCTACGGCGACCTGGTCGCGGTCAACTGCCTCTCCTTCACCGCCGAGGCCGGTGCCGTGACCGCGGTCCTCGGCCCGAACGGCGCCGGCAAGTCGTCCACCATCGAGGTGTTGGAGGGCTTCCGGGCGCCCGACCGGGGTTCCGTGCGAGTGCTCGGACTCGATCCCGTCTCCCAGCACGGCGCGCTCGTGGCCGAGATGGGTGTGATGCTCCAACAGGGCGGTGTCTATCCCGGCATCAGGGCGGGCGAGGCGGCGGCGCTTTTCTGCGCGTACTACGGCCATCGCCGCCGCGCCGACGAACTTCTCGCCGCGGTCGGGCTGACCGAGAGAGCCCGAAGTCCGTGGCGGCAGCTGTCGGGCGGCGAGCAGCAACGGCTCTCGCTCGGGTTGGCCCTGGCCGGGCGGCCCTCCGTCGCGTTCCTGGACGAGCCCACGGCGTCGGTCGACGTGGCCGGACGGCAACGAGTGCGCTCACTGATGCGGAGCCTGAGCGACGACGGGTGCTGTGTGGTACTCACCACCCACGAGCTGGAGGAGGCCGAGCGGATGGCCGACTCCGTGCTCATCATCGACCGGGGCCGCCTGGTCGCCTCCGGGCGGCCGGGCGAGCTCGTCCGCTCGATCCGCACGGAGGAGATCCGCTTCGGTGCACCGAGTCGGCTGGACGTCGCCGGGCTCGGGGCCAGCCTCGGGGCCCTGGTCAGGGAGGACGGGCCCGGCGAGTACGTGGTGGAGGCTCCCCCCGACCCGGCCACCATCGCCGAGCTGACCGCCTGGTTGGCCGCCCGGGACATCCCGTTGGCCGATCTGCGGGCCGGCCGGAAGCGGTTGGAGGATGTGTACCTGGCGCTGACTGGCAGGGATCCTGCCGCGGTGGAGACGACAGGAGCACTCGACGCCGTGGGCGGGCGGCGGCGGGGCCGTCGCCGGCGGAGCGAACCGCGGTGATGGTCCGGGCGTCCGGGCCCGGACCGCTCCTGGCCCAGGCCCGCGTGGAGGTTGTGCTCACCCTCCGGCGGGGCGACTCGCTGTTGCTCGTGCTCGGCATCCCGGTGCTGCTACTCGTGTTCTTCAGCGCCGTGGACGTCCTGCCGACGGGAGTGGACGAGCCGATCGACTTCCTCGTGCCAGGCATCCTCGCCCTCGCCGTTATGTCGACGGCCATGGTCAGCCTCGGCATCGCGACCGGCTTCGAGCGGTCGTACGGCGTCCTGAAGCGCTTGGGGGCCACCCCACTCGGTCGCCCTCGCCTCGTGGCGGCGAAGACGGCGGCGGTGGTGCTGATCGAGATCGTGCAGTTCGCCATCCTGGTGCCGATCGGGTACGCGCTGGGCTGGCGTCCGGACGGCAGCTGGCCGCTTGCCCTGGCCGGGGTGGTCGTAGGAACCGTCGCTTTCGCCGGCCTCGGCCTGGCGTTCGCCGGTCGTCTTCGGGGCGACGTCAACCTGGCGGTCGCCAACGGCCTCTACCTGGTGCTGCTCCTGCTCGGGGGCATGGTCTTCCCGCTGGAGGAGCTCCCGGCCGCGCTGGCTCAGGTGGCCCGCCTGCTGCCGAGCGCCGCCCTGGCCGAGGTCCTGCGCTCGGCGCTGGCGACCGGTGCCGCCCCCGCTCGAGCGTGGGGGACGTTGCTGGCATGGGCCGTGGCCATGCCGCTGGTCGCTGGTCGCACCTTCCGTTGGGAGTAGCGGTCAGCTGGGCGTGGGGTGGTGCGGCTCGGGGGCGGGGGGAACGGTGTCGAACACGCGGGTGACGTCGTCGTAGGTCAGCGGCTGCTCGTCGTGGCCGGTGACCTCGGCGTCGGGGATGCGGCGAGACCGTCGATAGGTGTTCTGCTCCTCCCAGCGGCCCATGAACCGCCGGAAGAACAGCACTGCGATCACGGTCCACAAGAACAGCGACCCGCCGACCTTCATGATGGCGCCCGCGAGCTGCTGATCGGCGGTGACGCTGATGCCCCAGAGTCGGGGCTGGCGGTCGTAGGCCTGGTAGACGGCCCCCTCCGCGAAGGTGAGCCAGCCCGCGGGAACCGTCGGGATGATCGACATGGCGAACAGGTAGATCATCGTCCCGCCCGGCCCCATGCGCAGCTCCGGGAACGGTCCGCACACCGGCACCCACATGAGGAAGGCGGAGAGCACCAGGAGCACGTGCAGGCCGTAGTGCAGCCCGCCGTTCCCGCTGGTCACGGCGCTGTTCACGATGCCGGGAACGTGCGAGATCATGACGAAGGCGTTGAAGATCACTCCCGCCACGACGGGCTTGGCCAGCCACTGGAAGACCTGCCACGTGCGGCCCTGACCCACGATCAGCCGGGCCAGCCACGTCGGCGTGGCCAGCAGCAGCAGCGGCGGCATGAAGTACGACAGCATCATGTGCTGGAGCATGTGCGCCGAGTAGAGGGACTCCTCGGACAGGTCGTGCATGGGCCAGTCCGACGCCACCCACAGGACGACCAGGCCGGCGACGAAGCACCCCACCTGCCGCCGGCTGACCGCTGGTTGCCCCGGACGGACGACGCGGGGGCCGATGACCTTGACCGCGTAGATGTAGCCGGCCGTAAGCGCCGCCACCAGCAGCCACACCTCGAGGTGAGGCTGGAAGCGCCAGATATCGGGCGAGCTCACGAGACCGATCACGGCAGGCGCCGACCGATCAGACTCTCGTGCGCCAGACGGGCGGGGGTGTGGGGGCAGAGGCTCCGCCGGAGCCCCCATCCGGCGATTGGTCCGGCTTGGCCGGTCGATCGCCTGAGATTCTTCGGTGCGGCCGCAGGCCGCCCATCTGAGCTCGCCTGAACGGAGAGAGCGAGCGCAGCGAGCGAACGAGTGAAGGCGAAACATCAGAAATCAAGG
>DASTFY010000252.1:0-2968 GCA_035719525.1 Acidimicrobiales bacterium | reverse complement strand
GTTCCAAGCGCGCGAGATAGCGCGCTCGCTGCAGCTCGACGTGCTCCGTGTCGTTCAGCGCGGCAACGCCGGCCGCCTGGGCGGGCCCGGGCACCATCATCCCGACGTGCTTGCGCACCTCGGACAGGTAAGAGACGAGGTCGGGGTCGCCGGCGTAGAAGCCGACGCGCAGGCCCGCCAGATTCGATCGCTTCGACAGCGAGTGGACGGCCACCACGCCGTCCAGCCCGTGCTCGAGGATCGTGCGGGGCGGGCCGTTCCAAGTGAACTCCGCGTAGCACTCGTCGCTGAACACCGGGACGTCATGCCGGCGTCCCCACGACGCGGCAGCCTCGAGATCATCCACCGCGCCGGTCGGGTTGGCCGGACTGTTGACCCACAACGCCAGCGCACGTGCCCCGTCCTCGGCGCTGATGGCGTCGAGGCGGAGCCGCAGGTCCGCGCCGATCGGCACCGGCACAGGTCGGCATCCGGCGAGCACGGCGCCCATGGCGTAGGTCGGGTAGGACACCTCCGGGTAGAGCACGACGTCGCGGCTCGGTGAGCGCAGCTTGAGCCACTGCGGCAGCGTGCCCACGAACTCCTTGGTGCCGACGCACGCTGCGACCTGGGAGGTCGGCACGTCGACGTCGAATCGGCGGGCCATCCAGTGCGCCGCGGCCGCACGCAGCGCAGGGGTACCGAAGCTGGGCGGATAGCCGCGCTCGCTGTCCGAGCGGGAGAGCGCCTCGACCACAGCAGGCGACGGTGCATCACAAGGAGTTCCGATCGACAGGTCGACCATCCCGCCGGGAGCGGCGTCGGCCAGCTTGGCCAGGGAGTCCAGGCGGTCGTACGGATACGGCGGAGGGACGAACCCGGCGGCCATCAGTTCGACGGAGTGGCCGAGGCACCGACCGGCGGGCCAGCCTCGGACGACCCGGCCAGGAACTCGGCCAGCCGGCCGGCCGACGGACGGCTGAGGCGGGCCCGTACCCGGATGCCCTCATCCCCGGACGCGCTCGACAGCACCTCGCCCTCGCGATGGATGGCCGCCAGCACATCACCCCGGTCGTAGGGCACCAGCAGCTCGGTGACGATGGCCGCGGCACGCAGCCGGTCGGAGACGGCGGTCAGCAGCTGCTCCAGCCCCACGCCGGTAACGGCCGAAATGGCCACCGAGCCCGGCCGAAGCTTGACCTGGCGCGCCGCTTCCTCCGGTGCCAGGTCGGCCTTGTTGAACACGATGAGCTCCGGCACGCGGTCAGCGTGGATCTCGGCCAGGACGGTGTGAACGGCATCGATCTGGGCTTCCGGATCCGGCGCGCTGGCATCGACGAGATGGACCAGCAGATCGGCCTCGGCCACAAGCTCAAGTGTGCTCTTGAAGGCCTCGATGAGGCCATGAGGCAGACGGCGCACGAATCCCACCGTGTCCGTGAGCAGGACGGGCTCACCGCCTGGGAGCGAGAGCCGGCGCGTGGTCGGGTCCAGGGTGGCGAAAAGGCGATCCTCCACCAGCACTCCGGCGGCGGTGAGGCGGTTGAGCAGGGTGGACTTGCCGGCGTTCGTGTAGCCCACCATGGTGACGTTGGCCAGACCGCTGCGAGTCCGCCCGCGCCGCTGCAGCTGACGGTTGCGCTGCAACTCGAGTAGCTCCTGCTCCAACCGGGCGATGCGCCGGGTGAGCCGACGCCGATCGGTCTCGAGCTTCGTCTCGCCCGCCCCTTGCCGCGTGCCGATGCCACCGGCCTGCTGCGACAACCGGGCCTTGGCCCCCCGACGCAGGCGAGGCAGCCGGTACTGGAGCAGAGCCAGCTCCACCTGCGCCCGGCCCTCCAGCGTGTGGGCGTTCTGGGCGAAGATGTCGAGGATCACCGCCGTTCGGTCGATGGCAGTGCGACCGAGGAGCTTCTCCAGGTTGTACTGCTGTCCCGGGCTCAGCTCGTTGTCGAACACGACCGTGTCCGCGTCGACGGCCAGACACAGGTCGCGCAGTTCCTCCGCCTTGCCCTTGCCGATGAAGTACGCCGGGTCGGGCCGGTCCCGCCGCTGCTCCATGCGGGCCACCACATCGGCGCCGGCGGTGTCGACGAGCAGCGTCAGCTCGTCGAGGTTGGCTTCGGTGTCGTCGTCGTGATCGGGCGGAACGGTCACGCCGACCAGGACGATCTTCTCGCGGATCGTCCGCTCGATCAGCGTGGCGCCCAGCGCCTCGTCGTAGCTCACTGCCCGTCTTCCTCCTGCCGGTCGCCCGTCACAGCTCTACCTCGACGGTGGCGACGAACGTGACCGGACCGATCAACGTGACCCGCCCGGGACCGGGCTGGTCGAGACGTACCCTGGCATCGCCACCGTCCATGTGCACGGTGATTTCGTCCGACCGGCCGGGAACCAGACCCCAGCTGGCCGCCGCCCACGCCGCGGCGCAGGCGCCGGTACCGCAGGCCTCCGTGATGCCCGCACCGCGTTCGTGGACCCGCATCGTGAGCGCGTTCGGATCCGGCCCGGGTTCGATGATCTCGAGGTTGACCTCGGCCACCTGAAGCCCGATCGACTCCAGGTCGACGGCGCGGACATCTTCGACCGCCACCACCGTGTGCGGGTTGCCCAGGCTGAGATGGGCCACAGGCCGTCCCTCATGCGCGGCGACGGACGGCCACGCCGGCGGAGGGTCGATGGTGATGATCGGCCCCATGTCGACGGTGGCGATCATGGAGTGCTCGTCGGCGGCCGACGTGAATCCGACCGAGCGCGGGCCGGCCGCGGTGTCGACGACCACGTCGCCCCGCTCCTGGCGATGGCGGCGGGCCCACGCCTGCACCAGGCAGCGGATCCCATTGCCGCTCATCTCAGCCATGGTGCCGTCGGCGTTGTAGAGACGCATTCCGACGTCCATGTCATCGGCGCCCGGGACGGCCACCAGCAGACCGTCGGCGCCGACACCCCGCCGCCGATGGCAGACCCGGCGAGCGACCTCGTCCCACTG
>DASTFY010000251.1:0-2368 GCA_035719525.1 Acidimicrobiales bacterium | reverse complement strand
GCGGCGCTGTACCTCCACCCTTCCGCCGGCACGGTGCAGGTGCTGGGCGAGACCCTCGGGCGATCCGACGTGCGGGTCCTGCGCAGGCGCATCGGCCTGGTCTCGTCGGCGCTGACCGTGCAGCTCCGGCCCCAGCTCAGCGCCCTCGACGCGGTGATGACCGCTACCTACGCCGCGCTCGAGCCCTGGTGGCACACCTACACCGACGACGACCGGGCGGCGGCCACTCGGGCGCTGGCTCGACTCGGCGTCGAGGCCTACGCCGACCGGACCGTCGGGACGCTGTCGTCGGGCGAACAACAGCGGGTGATGCTGGCCCGGGCCTTTCTCACCGAGCCGGGCCTCGTTCTGCTCGACGAGCCGACGGCCCGGCTCGACCTCGGTGGGCGCGAGGCGATGGTGGCCGCGTTGGCCGAGTTGGCCCGAGACCCCACCGCGCCACCCATGGTGATGGTCACCCACCACGTGGAGGAGATCCCGGCCGGCTTCGACCACGCGCTGGTCCTGCGCGACGGTCGTGTTCTGGCGGCGGGGCCACTGGCCGAGACGCTCACCGCCGAGGTGCTGTCCGACGCCTTCGACATCGCGCTCGTCGTGGAGCAGCGACCCAACGGCCGCCTCACGGCGTGGGCCCGCTGACGAGGCCCAGCAGCCGCTGCCGGCTGGCATCGACCTCGTCAGCCAGCATCCGCTCCAGCACCGGTCCCCAGAGGGCGCCGCCGTAGTGGAGCCCCATGACGAGCGAACTGCCGTGCGGGGCAGCCGCGACCTCGGCTCGCAACCTCCAGGCCGCGTGATGGCGGCCGTCGGTCTCCCGCCGCTCGAAGACCGCCAGGCTGGGAACGGCCAGCTCGGTGCGCTCCATCCGCAGGCGCTTCGAGCGGGCGAAGGGACCCAGCCGGCCCCGCAGCTCGACGAACCATGCCGCGGTGCCCTCAGGCGTCGGTTCGAATGGCTCCGCCCGCTCCACGATGCCCAGCCAGTCGGGGTAGCGGGCCAGGTCGTCGACCCACGCGAAGAGCTCCTCGGGCGGGCAGGGCGCCTCCATCGTGGCGGTCACGTCCACGGTCGTGCGGGCTGGCTCAGGCGCCGGTGGGGCGTGGCCTGGTGCCCGAGCCCCTGACCCGGCCGAAGGCGCGACTCAGCAGCGGTGACGTGGCGTTGAGCACGCCTCCGAGGTCGTCGTCGGCCGCGAACGTCGGCGTCCACGTGGCCACCGCGACCAGTGCAAGCTCGGCCGAGTCGGATTCCGGCTGCCCGGCGTCGGTCGGCGGGGCACCGTCGTCTCCGAGGGGCAGGGTCACCACATCGGCGATGGCAGGGCGCGGGCGCGGCGGCGGCTTCACGGGCTTTTCGCCCGAGGTCGGCGCGGCGAAGAGATGATCCGCGACACGGCGGTCCTCGAGCCACCAGCCCTGCGGGACGACCATGGCGTCGGCGTGGCGGCGGCACAGCCGGCCCGGGGCCGAGCTGGTCTCGGTGAACGCCTCCAGCCAGGCCACGCCGCGGCGCGGATCGAACCCGTAGGACACGACCGCCGGCTCCGCGCACGCCGGACGCTCGCACTGCTGGGCCACGCAGGAAAGCTATCCGTGGGCCACCTCCCGGTCCGGGATACCCCGCCGCCGCCGGGATCGGGCCTGGCGGCGCGTCTGGGCCCGACCCATCGGCTCCCAGAGGACGATCGCCAGCGCGTACACACCGACCAGAACGGCCGCACTCACGGGCGGCACCAGCCAGGTGTCGATGGGGTCGAGCGACCGGGGCGTCATCCACCTCGGGCTGACCCTGGTCAGATCGAACGGGTAGCCGAAGCGCGTCTTCCCCTCGATCACCGGTCGGGCGAGGAGATGGGCCCACAGCGCCCACGCGATCATCCGGCACAGGCCGAAGAAGAACAGCCCGCGGTACAACGCCAGCAGGGCCGGTTCCGGCATCGTCCTCGACAGGCGGGCCCAAAGGCGGGGCTCGGCTGGCACCACCTCGGTCAACCAACGCTGCCTGGTCAGCGCCCGCCACGACACGAGGAGCCCGAGGAGCCACACGAGGTCGGCGATCAGGCCCAGGCTGCTGTAGTAGGCCGCGGCGTCGAGGAACTTGCCGCCGCCGGCTGTGGCACCGTAGGCCCACAGCCTGAGCGTGAACGATGTGGTGCTGAACGGGAACAGGACCATCACTCCGGCGGTGTCGCCCACGTCGGCCAGCACGTGGACTACGCAGCCGATCGCCACGCCCACCGTGACGGCCCGGTTGCGTCGCCAGATCCAGGTGATCGTCGCGGCCACGAGCCCGAAGGCGACGGAGTGGGTGAAGCCCATTCCCGGCCAGCCGCGGTGCCACTGATGCGGCACCGAGGCGCCGTACTGCT
>DASTFY010000250.1:0-6511 GCA_035719525.1 Acidimicrobiales bacterium | reverse complement strand
CTGCAGACCGGGCTCCCCGGCACGCTTGTGTCGAGGTTTTCCGCGCTGAACGCGGAGATCGTCGACACAAACGCTTCAACGGCACCGCCAGACGCGGAATGGCCGGCGACGCAGACAGAGCCCGGTGCCTCCAGCTTGGCTTGTGCCAACCTACGGCCGTGCACGAAGGCAGTAAGAGGGCGATCCTCGCCGCGTTGTTCGCCAACTTGGGCATCGCCATCATGAAGTTCTTCGGCTGGGCGGTCACCCAGTCGGCCAGCCTGCTCGCCGAGGGCGTGCACTCGCTGGCCGACACCGGCAACCAGGCCCTGCTCCTCTTCGGCGGCCGGCGGGCGGCTCGACGGGCGACTCCGATGCACCCCTTCGGCTACGGGCGCGAACGGTACTTCTGGAGCTTCATCGTCGCCCAGGTCCTCTTCCTGCTCGGCGGCGCCTTCGCCATCTACGAGGGCATCGAGAAGCTTCGTCATCCCCACGAGCCCGAGTCCCTCTGGTGGGCCGTCGGCATCCTCCTCTTCGCCATCGTCTTCGAGGCCTTCTCGTTCCGCACCGCCGTACACGAGGCCAACAAGGTCCGCGGTCATTCGACCTGGTTCGGATTCATCCGGCGCTCCAAGACGCCCGAGCTCCCGGTCGTGCTCCTGGAGGACTCGGGCGCGCTCATCGGCCTGTTCCTCGCGCTCTTCGGCGTGGTCATGTCCAAGGTCACGGGCAACGGGCGTTGGGACGCGCTCGGGTCCCTGTGCATCGGCGTGCTGCTGTGCGTGATCGCCGTGTTCCTCGCCATCGAGATGAAGGGCCTGCTCATCGGGGAGTCCGCCGCCCCGGAGGTGGAGCAGCAGATCGTGGCCACCATGACGGGGCAGGAGAGCGTGCGGCGCCTGATCCACATCAAGACCCAGCATCTCGGGCCGGATGAGCTGCTGGTAGCCGCCAAGCTGGAGTTCGACCAGCACCTGACCATCCGCGAGCTGGCGGCGGCCATCGACGAGACGGAGGCGCAGGTGCGCCATGCCGTTCCCATGGCGAGAGTGATCTATCTCGAGCCGGACGTCCACCGCGACGGCTCGGTGTGACCGCGGCTCCGCCGGCGGCGACCGGGATCACCCATCGACGTTCGACGATCGGGCTGGTCGCCGTCGTGGCCGCGATGCTCGGCCTGTCCCTCGGGTCCACCATCGTCAAGAAGATCGGCGCCCCCGGTCTCACGACGGCCACGTGGCGCCTGGTCCTGGGCACCGCGATCTGGACGGTCGTGCTCCATCTGCGGGGCGGGCGCTACAGCACCAGGGCCGTCCGCTTGGCGGGGCCGAGCGCGCTGTTCTTCGCCACCGACCTGGCCCTGTTCTTCATGGCGGTCACCAAGACCAAGGTGGCCAATGCGGAGTTCATTGGGAGCCTCGTGCCCGTCGTGGTCGTGCCGCTCGCCGCCGTGCTGTTCCACGAGCGGCTCCGCCTCTCGTCGCTGGCCTGGGGAGGCCTGGCGCTGGCCGGGGTGGCGGTGATCCTCTTCAGCGCGCCCTCCACCGGGTCGGGCACCTCTCTCGGCAATGCGCTGGCGTTCGTGGCGATGTGCTCCTGGGCCGGGTACCTGCTCAGCTCCCGGCACGCCCGGGCCGTCATGGGCACCACGGAGTTCATGACGACCGTGGTGCTGCTGGCGTCGCTGATGATGGTGCCGATCGCCGCGGTGGCCGGAAGGCTGTGGGAGGTTCCCGCAGGCGGCTGGCCCTACATCGTGCTGCTGGCGGTGTTGACGGGCACCATCTGCCATGGGCTGCTGGCCTGGTCGCAGACCCGGGTGCCGGTCTCCACCATCTCCATCCTCCAGGTCGGTATGCCGGCGCTGGCCACGCTGTGGGCCTACCTCATCCTGGGCGAGACCGTGACCACCACCCAGGCCGTGGGCATGGTCGTGGTGATCGGCGCGCTCGCCGCATTTACGCTCTCGAGTCGGCGGGCGGTACCATCGGTGCTCGATACCGGGGAGCTCGGGGGACCGTCGGGCTGAGAGGGTGGTCGCCGCCACCGACCCGCGAACCTGATCTGGGTAATGCCAGCGGAGGGAAGCGGTGGCTCGTACGGCCGTGATCGTCATCGGAGGAGCGGGGATCGATCGCCGCGTCTTGGCGCGGCTCCCCGGCGACCGCTTCGTCGTCGCGGCCGACTCGGGCTTCGACCACGCCCTGGCCCTCGGCCTCACCGTGGACCTGCTCGTCGGCGATCTGGATTCGATCTCGGGCCCCGGCCGAGCGGCGGCGGAGGCCGCCGGCACGACCATCGAGCGCCATCGTCCCGACAAGGACGCCACCGACACCGAGCTGGCCGTCGCTGCCGCGCTCTCGAGGGGGTTCCGCCACCTGGTGGGCGTGTCGGGCGGACCGCGCGCCGACGAGACCCGGCTCGATCACGAGCTGGGGGGCATCCTGTCCTTCACCCGACCGGACCTCGGGGCCGAGACGGTCGAGGTCTGGTGGGGCCCGGCCCACCTGCGGGTGGTGCACGGGCCCGGCTCGGCGCCGGTCCATGCGGCTCCGGGCCGGGTCGTGTCGCTCCTTCCCCTCCACGGGCCCGCCCTCGGCATCACCACGGCCGGGCTGCGCTACCCGCTGGTGGGCGAGACACTCGAACCCGGCTCCAGCCGCGGCATCAGCAACGAGGTCGTAGCGCCCGGGGCTGGCGTCGCGCTGCAGCGCGGCACCCTGCTCATCGTCACCCCTCTCGCCCTCGGAGGTCCCTCATGAACCCCCGGATCCATCCGGCCCGTCTCGCCGCGGCCGCGGCCGTCTGCCTCGCGGCGATGGCGGGCTGCGGCGACGACTCCGGCGGCGACACCTCGTCCGGCACCGAGCCACCGCCCGCCCTGACGCTGTTGACCTACGACGCGTTCACCGAGCCAGCGGCGCTCGCCTCCTTCACCGAGGCGACCGGCATCGAGGTGACGGTGGCCAAGGGCGGCGACGCGGGAACGCTCGTCAACAAGGCCATCATCACCGCCGGCCGCCCCGAGGGCGACGTGCTGTGGGGCCTGGACAACACGTTGCTGTCCCGCGCCCTCAGCCAAGGTGTGTTCGAACCGTATGAATCGACCGAGCTCGACGCGCTCGACCCCAGTGCCGTGGGTCTGGTCCCCGGCCACGAGGTCACGCCGGTGGACACCGGCGACGTGTGCCTCAACGTCGACCGGCGGTGGTTCGAGGAGCGGGGCGAGGAACCGCCGAGCTCCTTCGAGGACCTGGTCGATCCGGCCCAGAAGGGTCGGCTCGTAGTCCAGAACCCCGCCTCATCGTCGCCGGGCCTGGCGTTCATGCTGGCCACGGTGGCCCACTTCGGCGACCCGGGCTTCCTCGACTACTGGGCCCGGCTGCGCGACAACGATGTCGCCGTCGTCGAGGACTGGGACACGGCGTACTACTCCTCGTTCACCGGAGGCGGCGGGGGCGGCGACCGCCCCATCGTCGTCAGCTACGCCTCCAGCCCGCCGGCGACGATCTTCTTCGCCGAGGAGCCCAAGCCGGCGGAGCCGACCACGGCATCGGTCGAGGCCACCTGCTTCCGCCAGGTGGAGTTCGCCGGGGTGCTTCGCGGGACCGAGCACCAGGAGGCCGCTCAGCGCCTGGTCGACTTCCTCGTGGGCGAGGAGCTGCAGGCCGAGCTTCCCCTGACCAACTTCGTCTATCCCATCCGCGAGGACGTGCCGCTGCCCCAGCTCTTCGTGGACTTCGGCCAGCCCGCCGCTGACCCGCTCACGTTGAGCCCCGAAGTCATCGCCGACCATCGGGACGAGTGGATCGACGCGTGGACGCAGACCGTGCTCAGGTGATGCGCCTCGCGCCGGCTGTGCGCATCGCGCTCGCCGTCGTGCCGCTGACGTTCCTCGCTTGCTTCTTCGGCTGGCCGGTGGTGGCGATCATCGCCCGCGGGCTGTCGGTCGACGCGGTGCGGGAGGTCCTGACCGACCCGGGCCTGCGGTCGGTGGCGTGGTTCACGCTGTGGCAGGCGGCGGCCAGCACGCTGCTCACCGTCGCGGCCGGTCTGCTCCCGGCCTACGTGCTGGCCCGCTTTCGCTTCCCGGGCCGGGCGATCGTGCTGGCCCTGGTCACCGTGCCCTTCGTGCTGCCGACCGTCGTCGTGGGCGCCGCCTTCCTCGCGCTGCTGCCGCCCTCGCTCGACCAGACGGTGGCCGCCATCCTCGCCGCTCACGTGTACTTCAACCTGGCGGTCGTCATCCGCACGGTCGGGACGCTGTGGGCGCAGCTCGATCCTCGCCTCGAAGAAGCCGCCCGCACGCTCGGAGCCTCGCCGCTGCAGGTGATGTGGCGGGTGACGCTTCCCTTGCTCCGCCCGGCCATCGTGGCTGCGGCGTCGATCACGTTCCTGTTCACCTTCACCTCGTTCGGTGTGATCCGCATCCTGGGCGGCCCCCGCCACGTCACGCTCGAGGTCGAGATCTGGCGGCTCACCACCCAGGCGTTCCAGCTCCCGACCGCCGCGGCGCTGGCCTTCCTCCAGCTCCTGGCGGTCACGGGGCTGATGGTGTGGTGGAGCGGTGCTCAGCAGCGCCAGGCCGTCGCCCTGCGGCTCCGACCCCGAGGTACCGCGGCGGTGCCCCGTACGAGCGGACAGCGCTTTCTCGTCGGAGCCACGGTGGCGGCTCTGGTCGCGGTGGTCGCGGTGCCCCTCAGCCGGCTCGTCGTCGGCTCGTTCACACAGGGCGACGGGTACGGCTTCGCGGCGTGGCGGGCGCTGGCCGCGGACTCGGGCGACGGGCCGGCCAACCGGCCCGTGGCCGACCCCCTGGACGCCGTGATCACGTCTCTGCGCTTCGCCGCCATCGCCACGGTCCTCGCAGTCGTGATCGGCGGCGCGGCGGCGTGCGCCATCGCCTACTCCCGCCGCGGAGCGCACCTGCTCGATGCCGGCCTGATGCTGCCTCTCGGCACCTCGGCGGTGACCGTGGGCTTCGGCCTCCTGATCACTATGGACCGCCGGCCCCTCGATCTGCGTGGGTCGTGGGTGCTGATCCCCATCGCCCATGCCGTCGTCGCGGTGCCCTTCGTCGTGCGGGCGGTGCTGCCGAACTTGCGGTCCATCGACCCTCGCCTCCGGGACGCGGCGGCCACCCTCGGCGCGGCGCCCGGTCGGGTGTGGCGGGAGATCGATCTGCCCTTCCTCCGACGGGCGCTGGTGGCGGGCGCCGGCTTCGCCTTCGCCATCTCGCTGGGCGAGTTCGGCGCCACCAGCTTCCTGACCCGTGTTGGCGACCAGACCATGCCGATCGCTATCGGCCGCCTGCTCGGCCGGCCCAGCGCGCTCAACCTCTCCCAGGCCTATGCGCTCGCCACCGTGCTCATGGTCCTGACCCTCGCCGCCGTCCTGGCCGTCGATCGGCTACGGGGCGAGAGCAGCACGTTCTGATGCTGGCCGTCGAGGACGTGAGCGTCCGCTTCGGACCGCGTTGGGTGCTGCAGGGTGTCGAGCTCGTCGTGCGATCGAACGAGGTGGTCGGGCTCCTGGGGCCGAGCGGCTCGGGCAAGAGCACCCTCCTGCGGGTGATCGCCGGGCTGCTGCCGCCGGACGCGGGCCGGGTGCGCTGGGACGGCGAGGACGTGACCCAACTGCCCACCCACCGTCGCCGGTTCGGGCTGGTCTTCCAGGACCACCAGCTGTTCCCCCACCGCGACGTGGGCGCCAATGTGGGCTTCGGACTGGCCGTGGCCGGACGACCCAAGGCCGAAGTTCGAGCTCGGGTGGCCGAGCTGCTGGAGCTGGTGGGCCTGAAGGGGTTCGAGCACCGGGCGGTCGGCTCGCTGTCGGGCGGTGAGGCGCAGCGGGTGGCGCTGGCCCGGGCACTGGCCCCCCGACCACGACTTTTGCTGCTGGACGAGCCGCTCGGAGCGCTCGACCGCGAGCTGCACGACCGCCTGGCCGTCGAGCTGCGCGCCCTGCTGAAGCAGGTCGGCATCGCCGGGGTGCACGTCACCCACGACCGGGGCGAGGCTGAGATGGTGGCCGACCGCGTCCTCACGATGGACGACCTCCACGCCCGGGCGCGTCCGAGCTCCGGAAACGGGCGCTTTCCGGAATCGGGGGGCTCAGGCACAACCTCTCCGTGAGGTCCACGAGAGGTTCCCCATGACGACACCAGACGATCTGCGGGCCGCGGCCCGTCGCGCCCGCGCCGAGGCCACCGAGCTGCGCACCCTGGCGGCCGGTCTCGACCACTCCCACGTCCACGAGCTCACCCGCCTCGGCGGCGACAGCACGTGGGTGGGCCCGAGCGCCAGCCTCTTCCAGGCTGCGGTCGAGCGCGGGCGCCAGGAGATCGGCTGGGCGGCTGCGGATCTCCGCCGGGCCGGGACCCTGCTCGACCAGGAAGCCAGCGACCTGGACCGCGCCGCCGCCCGGGCCGCGCTGGCGGCGGCCGTCTGAGCGGGCGCTGATGGCCGGCTACCTGGGCTACGACCCGTGCTCGCTCGGCGTGCTGCTCGGCGCGCTGGAGGCGGTGCGG
>DASTFY010000249.1:0-22899 GCA_035719525.1 Acidimicrobiales bacterium | reverse complement strand
GCCGCCCCGACCTTGATCACGCAGACGCCGCCCGCCAGCTTGGCGACCCGCTCCTGCAGCTTCTCCCGGTCCCAGTCGGAGTCGGTCCGCTCGATCTCGGCCTGCAGCTGCGTCACTCGGGCCTTGACCTCACTGCTCTCGCCCGCCCCGTCGACGATCGTGGTGTTGTCCTTGGTCACCACGATCCGCCGAGCGCGGCCCAGTACGTCGAGGCCGACCTGGTCGAGCTTGAGCCCGACCTCCTCGCTGATCACCTGGCCGCCGGTGAGGACGGCCATGTCCTGCAGCATCGCCTTGCGCCGGTCGCCGAAGCCCGGGGCCTTGACCGTGACCGAGTTGAAGGTGCCGCGGATCTTGTTGACCACCAGCGTGGCGAGGGCCTCACCCTCGACGTCCTCGGCGATGACCAGCAGCGGCCGGCCGCCCTGCATGACCTTCTCCAGCATCGGCAGGAGGGTCTGGACGGTCGAGATCTTCGCGGCGTGGAGCAGGATGTAGGGCTCGTCGAGCACGGCCTCCTGGCGCTCCGGATCGGTCACGAAGTACGGCGAAAGGAATCCCTTGTCGAACTGCATGCCCTCGGTGAACTCGAGCTCCATGCCGAAGGTGTTGGACTCCTCCACGGTCACGACGCCGTCCTTGCCGACCTTGTCGATGGCGTTGGCGATGACCTCGCCGATGGCCGGGTCGGCGGCCGAGATGGACGCCACCTGGGCGATCTCCGCCTTGTCCTCGACATCCTTGGACTGGCTCTTGATGGCCTCGACCGCCGCCGCCACGGCCTTCTCCATCCCCCGCTTGAGACCGAGGGGGTTGGCGCCGGCGGTGACGTTGCGGAGCCCGCCGTGCACCAGGGCCTGCGCCAGCACGGTGGCGGTGGTGGTGCCGTCACCGGCGACGTCGTTGGTCTTGGTGGCGACCTCCTTGACGAGCTGGGCACCCATGTTCTCGAACGGGTCCTCCAGCTCCACCTCCTTGGCGATGGACACACCGTCGTTGGTGATGGTGGGGGCGCCCCACTTCTTGTCGAGTACGACGTTGCGGCCCTTCGGACCCAGGGTGACCCTGACCGAGTCGGCCAGCTTGTTGACCCCGGCCTCGAGGGCGCGCCGTGCGTCCTCGTCGAACTTCAGCATCTTCGCCATGTGGTCAGACGCTCACTTGTCCATGATGGCGAGGACGTCGCGGCTGGAGAGGATCAGCACGTCCTCGCCGTCCACGGTGATCTCGGTGCCGCCGTACTTCGAGTAGACGACGGTGTCGCCCACCTTGACGTCCAGCGGGATGATCTCGCCCGTCTGCTCGGAGCGGCGGCCCGGACCGACGGCCAGCACGCTGCCCTGCTGGGGCTTCTCCTTGGCGGTGTCCGGGATGACGAGACCGGACGCAGTGCGCTCCTCGGCCTCGTTCGCCTTGACGACGATGCGGTCATCGAGCGGCTTCAGGTTCATGGGTGCAGGGCCTCCATTGGCGGTTTCGGTTCATTAGCACTCTGGCTAGGCGAGTGCTAAGGCTACGCGATCCCGCCCCCAGTTAGCAACCGGCCGCGAAGACTGCTAACTCTCTCTTCGTCGCCTGGGCGGGTCGACTACTTGACGAGCTTGCCGTCCTGGGCCACGACGAACCAGCTGCCACCGCTGCCCTGGCCGTTGACGTCGCCCGGAGCGGCGTCACCGCTGAAGCTGTAGAGGGGCCACTTGCCCATCTTCAGCTGCTGGCCACCGTCGGGTCGCTCGACCACCGAGAACAGGGCGGGGTCGAGGCCGTCGACCGCGAGCTCCCCATCGACGATCGCCGCCGGCCACGCGTTGGCGCAGGCGTCCACGCAGGTGGGCGTGCCGTCGACATCCTTGGTGAAGCCGTAGAGGGTCACGCCTTCGCCGTTGACGACGATCGCCCCGAGCGGGGACTCGGCGGTCTTGGCCGAGAGCGTCGCGGGCTCCGCAGCCGGGGCGGCGGCCGGAGCGGCGGCCGCGCCGGCCCCCTGCACGATCTGCGCGCTGGGATCGACGACGAACCAGACGTTGCCGCTGCCCTGTCCGTTCACGTCGCCCGGACGGGCGTCGCCGGAGAACAGGTAGAGCGGGAACTGTCCGGCCGCGAGCTGGAGCGCGCCGTCATCGCGGGTGATGGTGCTGAAGACACCGGAGTCGAGGCCGGGGGCCACGGTCCAGTTGGCGTCGACGACCACCGGAGGCCACGCCTCGGCACACGTGCCGGTGCAGGTGCTCTTGGCCTCGGTGTCGTTCGTGAAGGCGTACAGCGTCCGACCATCGGCGTCGACCAGGATCTGGCCGAGCGGAGAGGTAGCGGCCTTCACCGACACGGTCGCGCCGGCGGCCGGGGCCGCGGGGGCCGGGGCCGGCGAGGTCGCAGCCGACGGAGGTGGTGGCGGTGCGGCCGAGCCGGCCGACGGTGAGTCGTCGCTACCGCACGACACGAGCACGAGGCCGGCGGCGGCGGCGAGTCCGAACAGGATCCTGGACTTGAACATGGGGCGGGTCTCCTCTGGTGGGGGTGTGCTGGGCGGAGGTACGGCAAGCGGTCGGGATCGGTTCGTGGGTGTGTCGGGTGACTCAGCCGACGACGAGCTGGCCGGTCATCGACGGATGGATCGTGCACACGAAGGCGTAGGTGCCGGGCGCGGCCGGCGCGGTGAACGAGACGGCGAGCCCGCCGCCGATCGAGCCGCTGTCGAACGAACCGTCGGCGGCCGTGACGGTGTGGGGCTCGGCATCGCGGTTGGCGGCCACGACCGAACTGCCGGGCGCGACCGGGGACGACGCGAACGCAAAGCCGCTGATCTCGATCTGGGTGCCGGCCGATTCAGCTCCGGACGACGACGGTTGCGCCGGGGCAGGAGCGTCGTCGAAGAGCAGGGCGCCGGCCGTGAAGAGGCCCGCCGCGGCGCAGACGATGAGGGAGCCGGTGAGCTTCATGGACCGGTGATACGAGTCCCACCGCCGAACGGTTCGCCCAGATCGAACCGATGACGCGTTGGTCACGTACTGATCGCCGTGACCGCCACCGCGCCCGTGACCGACACCCCCCGTACCCCCAGGTCCGCGGCCGCGCTCATCCCCCCGGCGCTGGCCGGCGGCGCGGTGGCAGTCGCGCTCGGCGTCTACGGCCGGGTGCACGATCCCACCGGCGCGCGCATCGTCGATCTCGGCTTCCCGTCCCTCGGCGCCATGAAGTCGTGGCTGGCCACGGCCGCCTTCGCGCTGGCACTGGTGCAGCTCACCTCCGCACTGGCCATGTTCGGCCGGCTCCCAGGCGTACGGTCCGCCCCCGCCTGGGTCGCGTTCGCTCACCGCTGGACCGGCACCGCGGCCTTCCTGATCTCGCTCCCGGTCGCCTATCACTGCCTGTGGTCGCTGGGGCTCCAGACCACGGGCACTCGCCAGATCGTCCATGGCGTGGCCGGCTGCGTGTTCTACGGCGCCTTCGCCACCAAGCTGCTCGCGCTGCGGGCGCGACGCCTGCCCGGGTGGGGGTTGCCGGTCGTCGGCGGAACGCTCGTGGCATCGCTCACCGTGGTCTGGCTGACCTCGGCGTTCTGGTTCTTCACTACGGTCGACTTCCCGGCTCTTCCCTGAGCTCAGCGACCAACGTCACGCCGGCCCGCCACGCGCGGACGTCCTCGGCCTCCAGATCGTCACCGAGCGTGAGCACCACGGCGTCGATGAGGGCCTGCCCCACGGCCCTCGTCGCCCGGGCGTTGAGCCATGGTGCCGCACCGTGCAACTGCGTCACCCACGCCGCCAACGCAGGGAAATCCGGGGCCAGCGCCACGAAGGTGGAGAGCCAATCCATGAGTGCTGGGGCACTGGGCCCCTGCGGCCATTGGGCCATCGTGGCCGGTGCCATCTCGACCATGCGCTCGTAGAACGCGCCGGCCAACTCCTCACCGTGGGGCTGGAGGGCGGCCACCGTGCCGCGGATCCGCTCGATCTGTTCCGGGCTCATGGCGCCATGATCCCGAACCACCCGTTCGAGCGGATGAGTGGCGACTGCCTAAATGTCCTGATGCAGCCCGAGCGCCTCAGCCATCTCGGCGCGCCGTGAGATCCCCAGTTTGAGGAACACGTTGCGCACGTGGTTCTCCACCGTGCGAACCGAGAGGAACAGCCGCTCGCCGATCTCGCGGTTGCTGGCCCCGCCGGCCACCAGCAGAGCGATCTCCCGTTCTCGTGGGCTCAGCGGCGAGACGGTCTGGGAGTGAGCGAGCGCCGGCGTCCTGGGCTCCTCACACGCGTCTCGCAGCTCGCTCGATCGGAGCGACAACGCCGTCGCCCTGCGCTGGTCACCCTGATGACGGGCGGCATCGACGCCCTGGGCCGCCGCCTCCGCCGCCCACAGCAGGTTGCCGAGCGCGGCATAGCGCTCTGCCGCTCGCTCCAGTCCGTCCGTATCGTGGCGGCGGAGGGCCGCGGCATGATCGGCCGCGAGTTGGGCCAACGGGGTGTCGACCTGCTGGGCCAGTTCAGCCAGACGACGGCCGACGTCCTCGCCCCGGCCCAGGCGAACCGCGGTGTGCCGAAGGCGCAGCTCGAACAGCCTCCGCCCGGTGTCCTGCGCTCGTTGGGCCGCATCGTCGAGGATGCGCAGCCCTCGGCTCACATGGCCCTCCGCCACGACCGCCCAGGCGCGACCACGGTCCCACTCGGTGTCGGCCAGCTCGGTGGTGTCGCCGGGCACCAGGTCGAGGCGGGCGATGGCCGCCGCCGCGGCCTCGGCGTCACCCCGCTGGCCCGCCGCCATGGCCACGCCGGCCAGGGCCAGGCGCTCGGCCCGCGGCTGAGCGCCGGCGGCGGCGGTGTCGGAGGCTTGGGTAAACCACCACTGCGCCTGCACCAGGCGCCCCACGGCCAACTCGATCCGCCCCCGCTCGATGGTGAACCACCGGCGAGGGCCGGCCAGGCCCCCGACCGACGCCTCGGCCCGCAGGTCCTCCAGGAGCACCCGAGCCTCGTCGTAGCGGCACAGCTCCACCAGCGCCCAAGCGGTGTTGAGTCGGTGCATCACCGGCGGGACCCAGGCCAGGAGGTCCGGATGGCGGAGATGCTCCTGGTACGACGCTTGCGACATCTCGAGCGCCTCGGACGCCCGGCCCCGCACGAGGGCGATGGCCTGACGGGCGTGGTCCAGCTCCAGGTAGACCGCCGGATCCTGGCTGCGCTGGGCATGAGCGATCGCCGCCGCGGCCTCGTCGACGCGGCCCACCCACACCGCCAGGCCCGCTCGACGCAGCTCGATGTCGGCTCGCAAGGCCTCCAGCAAAGGGTCATCGGCCAAGGCCTGCAGGACGTCGAGCGCGTCGCCGCCGCGACCCAGGCCGAGGTACAGGGTGTTGGCCCGGGCGAAGGCCAGGGCGAAGCGCTCGTCGGCGGTGGCGGCCAGCGGCGCGGAGCGCTCCAGCACGTCGAGCGACTCGGAGAAGCGTCCGGCCTCGAACAGGGCTTCCCCTAGCAGCCGGCCCGAGACGGGTCCGGGCTCCGCCTGGTGGGCCAACCGGGCCAGACGCTCGACCGTCGGGTGGTCGTTCACCTGGCGGGCCAGGAGCGCGCCCAGGCGGAGGGCGGCCGGATTAGCGGGATCGCCGTTGTCGACCTGTAGCACCATGATCCGAACCCGGTCGATCCGACGGGGAGCGCCGTGCCGGGCCAGTAGCTCGATGGCGTCGCGGCGGAGCTGGCGCAGACGCACGGTGGCCAGCCCGGCCCGCACCGCCTCGGCGTACAACGGGTGCCCGACCCTGACGACTGTCCGGCCGTCGGCCGGCCCGACCGCGACGAGGCACTGGTGCTCGAGTTGCTCGAGCACGTCGACCGGGAAGCGTTCCTCGAGCCCCTCCACGTCGAGCTCGTCGGCCACCGTCACCAGTTCGAGCACGCGGCGGCTCTGCTCGTCCAGGCCGGCCAGGCGGGCCTCGACCAGGGCCGGCGCCCGATCCTCGGACAGCAGCGGGCCGGTGAGGCGCCAGCCGCCCGGTCCGTTCTCCAGCGCCCCCCGCTCGAGGGCATCGAGGACCAGCTCGTGCAGCACGAGCACATTGCCCTGCGAGTAGGTCCAGTACGTCTGGGCGGTGTCGGCGTGGACCGGGCCGCCGAGGGCGATGTGCAGCAGTGCCTCGACCTGATCCTGACCGAGCTCCCGCAGCTCCAGCCGAGCCGAGCGGCCACTACGCCAGAGCGAGGTGACGGCGTCGGGCACCTCTGCCGTCGAGCGGACCGTGGCCAGCACGAACACCCGCCCCGACGCCACGATCTGGGTCATCACCACCAGCGAGAAGGGGTCCAGCAGCTGGGCGTCGTCCACGACGAGCAGGGGCAACGGACCGTCGGGACCGGCGGGCGCCAGTTGGTCCATGACGGCGTGGGTGACGGTCACCACATCGGCCGGAGACCCCCCGCCGCGAGATTCCGTCAGCGTGAGCTCGGAGGGGATCAGGTGGGCCAGCGCCCCGAGCGGCACCGACGATGCGGTCTCGGTGCCGATGGCGCGGAAGGTGGGCGCTCCGTCGCGTTCGGCATGGCGGCGGCATTCCTCGGCCAACCTCGTCTTGCCGACGCCGGGAGGTCCCACCACGACCGCCGCTGGAACCCCCGGGTCGCGATAGGCCGCCTCGAGCATCTCGAGCTCGGCGCCGCGGCCGACGAACGGCCAACCCGCCGTGACCCGGCCAGGCTGCACCACGGGAGGCAACCTACCGCCCCGCCATGTGACGCCCGACCTAGGTAGCAGCCCGCGGACCGGGCTGAGTAGTGGCCACCGATTCCATCCGGCTGCATCGGGCGCACCATCTCAGGGTGAGCGCTCCATCGCTGGACTCCCACCTGGCGGCCAGATTCCGCGCCGGTGATCCCGAAGCGGTGCGCGCCGTCTTCCGGCGTTACGCCGGGCCGATGCTCACCGTCGCTCGGAGCTCGCTCGCCGATCGCGACCTGGCGGAGGAGGCCGTGCAGCAGGCCTTCGTCCAGGCCTGGAATGCCTCGAGTACCTACGATCCCGAGCGTCCCCTGTCGACCTGGCTCTACGCCATCACCCGCCGGGTCTGCATCGACCTCTACCGTCGCGAGCGTCGCCACGCGCTCGTATCCGAAACGGGTGAGCTTCCCGAGGAGGTCGCCGTCGAGGACGAGGTCGCCGTCGCCGCGGAGCGGTCATGGCAGGCCTGGGAGGTTCGGCGGGCCGTCGATTCCCTCAGGGACGACGAGCGCGAGGTCGTGCGCCTGTCCCACTTCGAGGGGCTGTCCTTCCCCGAGCTCGCCCAGCGTCTCGGTATCCCGCTCGGGACGGTGAAGTCCCGGTCGCACCGCGCCTACCGGCGCCTGGGCGAGGAACTGCGCCACCTGCGCGTAGCCACCTGCGCCGCCTGTTGACAGACCCTCGTCAACGAAACGACGACAGCGGGTGCCCGGCGGCGGCCAGAAGGTCGGCCACCACCGCCAAGGGCAGGCCAACGACGTTGCTGGCGCTGCCGCTGATGGACCTCACGAGCAGCGCGCCGGCGCCCTGCATGGCATAGGCCCCGGCCTTGTCCAGGGGCTCGCCGGTGCCGACATACCAGTCGATGTCGTCGTCGTAGGCCGCCATCGTGACCCGGGTCGTGGCGACGGCCGTTCGGGTCCGGCCGTCGACCACCACGGCGACGCCGGTGTGCACGTCGTGCGCACGCCCCGACAGGGCCAGCAACATGCGGCGGGCGTCGCGGGCGTCGACCGGCTTGCCGAAGATCTGCCTGTCGACCGCGACCGTCGTGTCGGCCGCCAGGATCACGTCGCGGGGGACGATCGTCACCGCCGCGGCCTTCTCCACCGCCAGACGCTCCACGTACGCGGCGGGCTCCTCTCCGTCGAGCAGTGACTCGTCGATGTCCGGCGCTTCAGCGGAGAACCGCACCCCGGCCGACGCCAGCAGTGCGTGCCGCCGGGGCGACCCGGACGCGAGGACCAGGCGGGGCGCTTTCATCCACCCGAGACGAGGGCGTCGGCCTCGGGCGACAGCGCGGCGACGTCGTCGGGATCGTCCAACCACCGCTCGGGTAGGTGGACCGGGCGGGGGCCGTTGGTGTGGCCCCGCCGGATGCGCAGGCCGCCGGGGAGCAGCGTGGCGTCCGGGTTCAGAGTGGCCAGCAGGTCTTCGAGCTCGGCCAGGCTCGACACCTGCGCCAGCCGGCGGCGGATCTCCGGACCGGCCGGGTAGCCGGTGAGGTACCACCCGGTGTGCTTGCGGAAGTCCCGGAGTGCGGCCGCCTCGCCCAGCCAGTCCGCGAGCATCCGGGCATGGTCGGCCATCACCGCCGCCACCTCGCCCAGGCGGGGCGGGGGCGCGGGCTCCTTGCCGGCCAGGGCGGCCTCCAGGTCGGCGAACAGCCAGGGCCGACCGAGGCAGCCGCGGCCCACCACGACCCCGTCGCATCCGGTCGCGTCAACCATGGCCAGGGCGTCGGCCGCCTCCCAGATGTCGCCGTTGCCGAGCACGGGGATCGAACGGACCGCCTGCTTCAGCGCGCCGATGGCAGCCCAGGCCGCCTCGCCGGAGTAGAGCTGTTCTGCCGTGCGGGCGTGGAGCGCCACCGCGGACACGCCCTCGTCCTCCCCGATGCGGCCGGCGTCCAGGAACGTGAGGGCACGGTCGTCGACCCCCATGCGGAACTTCATGGTGACGGGCACGGCCGCTGGCGCCGCAGCCTGCACGCAGGCCCGCACGACACGGCGCAGCAGCGCCCGCTTGACGGGCAGCGCCGCGCCGCCGCCTCGCCGGGTGACCTTTGGAGCGGGGCAGCCGAAGTTGAGGTCCAGGTGGTCCACCTGCCCTTCCTCGGTCAGCCGACGCACCGCCTCGCCCAGGACGGACGGATCGGTGCCGTAGAGCTGAAGGCTGCGCGGGACCTCGTCGGGTGCGAAGGTGACCATGCGGGCGGTCTTGGCGTTGCCCTCGATGAGCGCCCGGGCCGTGATCATCTCGCTCACGTAGAGCCCCCCGCCGTAGCGGCGGCACAGCCGTCGGAACGGCGCGTTGGTGACGCCGGCCATCGGCGCGAGCACGACGGGCGGGTCGACCCTGATGGAGCCGATCTGCAGAGGGTTCACGACGACGGAGGCCTCACAGCGAAAGGGGGAGATGGAGGTTGGGCACGGCACCGGCGTCGAGCGGGCTCGGCCCGTCCGCCCGTAGCCGGTACCACGCGGCTGCCGCGATCATCGCCGCGTTGTCGGTGCACATCGAAAGGCTGGGGAGCAGACAGCGAAGTCCGTCGCGCTCACAGGCGTCGATCATCTGCGTGCGCAGCTGGGAGTTGGCCGCTACCCCACCCCCCAGCACCAGGCCTCTGGCACCGACCGCGCGCGCCGCCAGGCGAGCCTTGTGGACCAACACGTCGACCACTGCTTGCTGGAAGCTGGCCGCCACGTGCTCGGTCGGTACCTCAGGGTGAGCCCGGACGTGGTTGACGACGGCGGTCTTGAGCCCGCTGAAGCTGAAGTCGAGCCCGTCGTGGAGCATCGCTCGGGGAAAGGCGACGGCGTCCGGATCGCCGCGGACGGCGATGCGGTCGATGGCGGGACCGCCGGGATAGCCCAAACCCAGGAAGCGAGCCACCTTGTCGAAGGCTTCGCCGGCGGCGTCGTCGATGGTCTGACCCAGGAGCCGGTAGCTCCCGTGATCGACCATTTCGACGAGCATCGTGTGACCGCCCGACACGAGCAGCACTACGAACGGGAGCTCCAGATCCGGTTCCTCGAGGAAGGCCGCGTAGAGGTGGGCCTCGAGGTGGTTGACGGCGACGAAGGGTACGCCCCAGGTGAGCGCCAGCGACTTGGCGCCGGCCACGCCGACCAGGAGCGCGCCGACCAGGCCGGGTCCGACGGTGCAGGCCACAGCGTCGATGCGGCTCTCGGCCACGCCCGCCTCGACGATCGCCGCCGCCACCACCGGATTGAGCAGCTCCAGGTGGGCCCGGCTGGCGATCTCGGGAACGACACCGCCGTACGCCGCGTGCAGGTCGACCTGGCTCGACACGACCGAGGAGATCACATCGTGCCCACCCATCACGAGCGCGGCGGCCGTCTCGTCGCATGACGTCTCGATGCCGAGGATGAGCGTGGCCTCGTCGACCGGCCGCAGCGGACCGACCCGCAGCGAGATGTCGAGCGCATCGACGGGCGCGCTCACGGTGCAGCATCCCATCGCGTCGTTCCTGGAATCCGTGCCTCGATGGCCGCCAGCCGCGCCGCGAACGCCGGCTTCTGGATGTCGTGGGCCCACATCACGATGGCATCGTCGGTGCCCTCGTAGTAGCGCTTGCGCACACCCGCCGGCGCGAACCCGAAGGTCCGGTACATCTCCTGGGCGCCGACGTTGCTGTGCCGCACCTCGAGGGTGAGGGCGGGGGCGTTCAATGCGATTGCTTCGCGGGCCAACGCCAGCAGGAGGCGGCTACCGATGCCCTGGCGCTGCCAGCCGGGATCGACCGCGATGTTGGTGACATGGGCCGAGTCCGGCGCCACCAGCACGCCTCCGTAGCCGACGAGACGGCGGCCGACGTGCGCCACCAGGTACCGTCGGCTGCGCGGGACCTGGTCGATCTCGCCGGCGAACACCGCCGCTGACCAGGGGCGGGGGTAGACCTGTTGTTCGATCTTCAGGATCTGGCGCAGCTGCCGGCGGCGCATGACGCTGATTCGCACGGCTGACCCGTCGAGGTCCGGTCCGGAGACCCGCTCGGGGAGGATCTTCATCGAGCCGACTCCCTCGTGGTCCAGTTGATCTCGGCATCCGGCTTGCGGAGGTACTGAGGATGGACCTCGGCCGGCTGCACCCAGTCTTCCCGCAGCGCGCGGGCGTGGGCCAACTGCACCAGCGGGGCGGCGCTCGGGTAGGCCAGCCACTGCTCGGCGAAGTCGACCCTCCGGGTGGCGGCGCTGATCTGCTCCCGGTGGCGCAGCGCCCCGTCGCCGACCAGCAGCGCTTCCTCGCCCATGGCCACCAGGTCGGCCACCAGGTCGTCGACGCTGCCCAGCGCGGGAGCGTCCAGACGCTGCACACCACCGGGGACTTGCCGGTAGAAGGCGTGGTACACCTCACCTCGACGGGCATCGATGACAGCGCCGATGAGCCGATCGGCGTACCGCAGCGGCAACGCCAGGAGATCCAGGCTGGTGACCGGGATGACCGGGACCCGCAGGGCCTGGGCCATCGCCTTCGCAGTGGCGATGCCGACCCGCATGCCGGTGAACAGCCCCGGGCCGACGTCGACCGCGATCGACCCGATCTCACCCAGGGTGACGTCGGCCTGCCGGCAGACGAACTCGATGGCCGGCGTCAGCAGCTCGGCGTGGCGACGCCCACGGGCCAACTCGAACAGGCCGAGGACGCCCTCGTGCCCGCCGAGCGCGCAGCTCACCTGGGGCGTAGCGGTCTCGATGCCCAGAATCAACATGACGGGATCAACATGAGGTCACTCAGCCGGCCACCCAGGCGGCCAGGGCGGACTGGATGCGGGGCCAGCGCGCCGCCCAGCCGTCGCCGGTGGCGGTCACCGTCACCACCCGCACCTGTTCAGCCTGGGGCGTCGGCTCGAGCCGCACCGTCATGACCTCGCCCCGAAGGCTCGAGGCCACCACATCGCCCCATTCCACCAGCACCACAGCGTCATCATCGTCCAGCAGCTCGCCGAGCGCGAGGTCGGCCACCTCGGCCAGTCGCTCCAGCCGGTAAACGTCGGCGTGGTGGACCCGGAGGCGACCGTCGTAGGTGTGGACGAGGGTGAAGGTCGGGCTGGTGACGGTGTCCAGCACACCCAGGCCAGCGGCGAAGCCCTGCGCGAAGACTGTCTTGCCGGCCCCCATCTCCCCGGCCAGCAGGATCAGGTCACCCGGGCGGGCGACGGAGGCGAGTGCGGTGGCGACGGCCTTGGTGTCGTCGGCCGATGAGGTTCTCACGGTGATCACGGCGCCGTCCCCGCGGCGGCCAGCGCCATCTTGGCTCGCACGAAGTCGGCCCGCATCTGACCGAGGGGCTCGGCGCCCCCCCGCAGCGCGGCTGCCGGGTGGAGGGTGGGGATGAGCACGCCGTGGGCGAAGGGATAGCTCCGGCCCCGCAAGCGGGTGATGCCCTCGGTCGTGTCGAGAAGCCACTGCGCCGCGAACCGGCCGAGGGTGACTACCACGGCGGGACGGATCAGATCGAGCTGACGCTCGAGATAGGGACGGCAGGCCGCGATCTCGTCCGGCTTGGGGTCGCGATTGGCCGGCGGGCGGCACTTCACGACGTTGGCGATGTACACCCGGTCCCGGGTGATGCCCAGCTCCTCCAGCAGCAGCCGGTCCAACAGTTGTCCGCTGCGCCCGACGAAGGGCAGCCCCTGGCGGTCCTCCTGCTCGCCCGGGCCCTCCCCGATGAACATCAGTGCCGCCTCGGGGTCGCCCATGCCGAAGACGACCTGTGTCCGGCCCTCGCTCAACCGACAGAGCGTGCACGTCGATGCCACCTCGGCCACCTGCTGCAGCTCGGCGGGGGCCTCGCCGCGAGGCATCGTCATGCCGGCTCCGGCCCTGCGCCCCGGTACAGGCGGGGCAGGCGGGGGCCCAACCCACACACGATCTCGTACGCGATGGTGCCCAGTGCGGCGGCCCAGTCATCGGCGGTGATCCGCTCGTCACCCTGGCCCCCGATCAGCACGGCCTCGTCCCCCGGAGCCACCAGGTCGTCCCCGCAATCCACCATGAGATGGTCCATCGTCACGACGCCGGCGATGGGCCGGCGCCGGCCGCCGATCAGCACCTCGCCACCGACGTCGGAGAGCCGACGGGGGACCCCGTCGGCGTAGCCGAGGGGCAGCGTGGCGATGGTCGCGTCGCGGTCGAGGACGAGCCGGTGGCCGTAAGAGATGCCTTCGCCGGCGGCCAACCGCTGCACGTGCTCCACCCGGGCCCGCACCGTCAATGCCGGCACCAGTTCGCGGCACAGCGGGGCCAGCGCCGCGCTGGGCGAGATCCCATAGACGGCGATGCCGGCCCGCACCAGGTCGCGTCGGGCGGCCGGCCCCCACGCCAGTGCCCCGGCGGAGTTGGCGGCATGGACGAGGGGCGGCGGGAAGCCGGCCGCGACGAGCGCAGCCACGGCGTCATCGAGCCGACCGAGCTGGGTGACCGTGGTGGGGTCGTGGGGCTCGTCGGCCCGGGCCAGGTGCGTCCAGAGCCCCTCCCAGCGCAGCTCGGGATGGGACTGGAGCGCCCCGACGAGTGCGATCAGCCCGCCGGGAGGCGAGCCCACCCGATGCATGCCGGTGTCGACCTTCAGGTGGACCCGGATGGTGGCGGCGCCGGCCTCGCGTGCCTCCCTGGCCAGCGCCTCGAGATACTCCGCTGAGTACGCGGTGGCCGTCAGATGCCAACGCACCAGCTCCTCGAGTTGGCTCTCCGGCTGCTCCGACAGGACGAGGATCGGAGCCAGAATCCCGGCCTGGCGCAGCGCCGCGCCCTCCTGGACAAAGGCCACGCACAGTCCATCGGCGCCCGCCTCCAGCGCAGCCCGGGCCACCGCCGCCCCGCCGTGCCCGTAGCCGTCGGCCTTGACCACCACCCACAGGGCCGCCGGCGCCACGGTCTCCGCCAGCACCCCGACGTTGCTGGCGATGGCACCGAGATCGACCTCGACCCAGGCCCCTCGACGCGGGTCGGCCGCCGGGATCACAGCGTCTCCAGCAGCGGAGGCAGTAGAGCCGGGAGGTCCGAGGCCAGGAAGCCGCGTGCGGGGCCCCGTTGGGCGGCGGCGCCGTGGATCCATGCCCCTGCGGCGGCCGCTTCGAAAGCCGGCACCTGCTGGGCCAGCAGCGCACCGATGATGCCCGCCAACACGTCGCCGGAACCTGCAGTCGCCAATCGCTCGTCGCCGGTCGTGGAGAGCAGGACACGGCCGCGCGGCTCGGCCACGATCGTGGTCGGCCCCTTCAGGAGCACGACCGCACCGGTCTGGGCCGCCAACGACCGGACCGACGCGATGCGGTCCGGGCCCGGGCGCCGGCCGGCGAGGAGCCCGAACTCGCCGTCGTGGGGCGTGAGCACGCTCGGCGCCGACCGGGGCCGGAGGACGGCGGCCGCCCCGTCCGCCGACCAGGCCAGGGCAAAGAGGCCGTCCCCGTCCACCACCACCGGGGACGGCGCGGCGGCCACCAGCTCTCTCACTTCGGCCGTCGTGGCGTCACTCCGGCCGAGGCCCGGCCCGATGACGAGGGCGTGGAAGCGGTCGAGGTCCTTGGCGACGGCGGCGGCCCAGGACACGGGCGGTAGCGAGCGCGTGACCGCCTCCGTCGGTACGCCCGGATCTCGCGCGTCGCCCGGGATCGACAGCCGCACATAGCCCGCCCCGGCCCGCAGCGCCGCCGCCGTCACGAGCCGGGCCGCTCCCGTCATCCCGGCCGAGCCGGCCACGACCGCGGTGGCGGCATGCCACTTGTGCGCGTCGACGGCTCGGGGAAGGAGCCACCGCCGCACGTCCTCCACCGTGACGGCGTGCGTCCGGGTTCCGCTGACGTCGAGCCCGATGTCGGCCACCTCCACCTCGCCGGTGAAGACCGACCCCGGCGGGAGGAGCAGGCCCGGCTTGAGCGCGGCGAACGTGATGGTGCGATCGGCCGGCATCACCCCGTCGCCGGCGGCACCGGTCAACCCGTCGACACCACTGGGGATGTCGACGGCCAGCACGGCCGCATTCCCGGGATCGGGGGCGGACCAGCTCCCGCGAAAGCCGGTGCCGTAGGCGGCGTCGATGACGAGGTCGACGTCGGGTAGCCGGTCCGGGGCGTCGGCCGCCTCGATCACCTGGACGGACATTCCCCGCCGGCTGAGACGCACCGCGGCGGCGCGGCCGTCGTTGCCGTTGTTCCCCTTTCCGACCACGACCACGACCCGCCGGCCGTAACTGCCCCCCAGCATTCCCAGCGCGGTGCGGGCGACGGCCGCGCCGGCTCGTTCGATCAGGACCTCGACCGGCTCCGCCGCAGTCGCGTCGATCTCGCCCATCTCCTCGGGCGTGACGACCGGGATCACCGGAGCATCACACCGCCCGGCGGAGGAGCCAGCGCTTCAGCCGGGTGTACGGCGGGTAGAGGACGGGCGGGTCGGGGCGGGTCGCCTTGGCGAGGACGGCCTTGAGGTGGCTGAAGCGCTCGAAGCCGGCCCGACCGTGGTAGGCGCCCGTGCCACTGGCCCCCACGCCGCCGAAGGGCAGCTCGGGGACGCCGACCTGCACGATGGTGTGGTTGAGGCACACGCCTCCGGACGACGTCCGCTCGACCACGCGGTCGGTGGCGGCCTGCCCCCCGAAGGCGTACAGGGCCAGGGGCTTGTCCCGCTCGTTCACGAACGCGATCGCCTCGTCGACGTGGTCGACGGCCAGCACCGGTAGCAGCGGTCCGAAGATCTCCTCGCCCATCACGGCCGCGCCGGGCTCGACCCCGGCGAGCACGGTGGGAGCGAGGTAGCGCGTGGCCCGGTCGTGCTGGCCGCCGCACACGACGGACGCGTACCCACCGGCGTCCAGCAGCTCGGTCAGCCGGCGGAAGTGGGCGTCGTTGACGATGCGGGCGTAGTCGGCGCTGGCCTTCGGATCGCGGCCGTAGAAGCGCCCGACCGCGGCAGCGAGCTGTTCGAGCAGCTCCCGTTCGACCCTGCGGTCGACGAGCACGTAGTCGGGCGCCACGCAGGTCTGCCCGGCGTTGAGGAACTTGCCCCATGCGATCCGCCGGGCGGCGACCTCCACGTTGGCGTCGGCCGCCACGATGGCAGGGCTCTTGCCTCCCAGCTCCAGCGTCACGGGAGTGAGGTGACGCGCCGCAGCCTCCATGACCACCCGACCCACCCGCCCGTTGCCGGTGTAGAAGATGTGGTCGAAGCGCTCGGCGAGGAGCGCGGTGGTCTCCTCGATCCCGCCGGGCACTACGGCGACCAGCCGCTCGTCGAGGTACCGGGGAACGAGCTCGGCCAGCGCCGCGGCGGTATGCCCGCTCACCTCCGAGGGCTTGAGCACCACGGCGTTGCCGGCGGCCAGGGCGGCCGCGGCCGGGGCCAGGAGCAGCGCCACGGGGTAGTTCCACGGGGCGATGACGAGCGCCACGCCCAACGGCTCCGGGACGATCCAGGCCCGGCCGGGCCGGGCCACGAGTGGGACGCCGACGCGACGAGGCTTCACCCACCGGTCGAGGTGCTTCATCAGTCCGCTGATCTCGGTGATCGTGAAGCCAATGTCGGCCACGAAGCTCTCGACGGGCGGCTTGCCGAGGTCGGCGGTCAGCGCCGTGAGCAGGTGGTCCTCCTGTTCGACCAGCAGGCGCCGTAGCTGGCGGAGCTGCGCCTTGCGAGCCGCCACGTCCCTCAGCAGGCCATCGTCGAAGCCCTCGCGCAGGACCTTGACGACCTCGCTCACGGGGACCAGCGCCATCCCCCCAGGGTAGTGGTCATACCCGGTTTGCCCGGACCCTTACAGCGCGCTCACAACCGCTCCGGCGGTGGCCACGGAGTGGCTGATCGACACGTGCCATTGCGAGACCCCTTGGCGCTCGGCGAGAGCGGCCGCGCCGCCGGTCACCCGTAGCTCGGGCGCGCCGGAGTCCCGCTTGAGCACCTCGACCTCCTGGAAGGAGAACGCACCCAGGCCGACGCCGAGGGCTTTCATCACCGCCTCCTTCGCCGCGAAGCGCACGGCCAGGGCCGGCACCGGATCCCGGCGGGCGGCAGCCAGGGCGAGCTCACCGTCGGTGAACAGCCGTTGGTGCAGCGACGGTCGCCGGGCCAGTACCTCGCGGAAGCGCTGGATGTCGACCAGATCCAGGCCGCCGCCGATCACGAGGTCCGCCAGCGCTCGGCCAGCTCGCTGACGGGGATCGTCAGCAGGTCGACCACCGGGATCTCGGCCAGGAGGTCGTCGCGGAAGCCGCCCTCGGTCTCGGTCACCCAGTCGACCAGCCGGTCGTAGCGGCGGTCCCAGCCCTGCAGGACGGCCCGCGCCACCCGCGCCGGGAGGTGATCCTGGAACACCACGTGCACCAACGTGATGCCCGTGCATTGTGAGCCCTTCACCTCCGGCACCATCAACACGGTGCGTCCGTCACCCCGCCCCTGGGCCACCAGCAGCTCGCGCTCCATCGCCACCCTGCGCTTGGTTCCCTGGAGATGCGGGTTGCGCTCCACCCGGGACGTCACGCCGAGCGAGACCCCGCCCCGGTCCACGATCTCGATCGTGGCCGCACCGGCGCCGGGATCGCCGTCGATGGAGTAGCGGGTGAAGCCGACGACGCTGGCCACGGCCGGGTCCAAGGAGGCGAGCGATCGCAGCGTGGGGTAGGTCAGGCGCTCACGCGGCGCGCCCGCGGCGAGCACCGCCTGCACCAGGGCGCGGTCGAGCAGGGCCTCATCGGAGCGGGAGATGCCGACTGTGACCGTCTTGGCCTGGTGCTTGATGGCGTCGACGGGCCGCGTCAGCTCCTCGATGCCGCGGCTGAGCGCGGTGATCAGATCGTCGATCAACCCCGCCGGCGTGGCGATGCGGCCGGACTCCCGCTGGTAGGACTCGAGTGGCGCGTCGCTCAGCACGTCCCGCAGCCGTCCGACCAGCCCGACCGCGGTCGAGGCCTCCATGTTGCCGTCGTAGGTGCCGCTGCGCAGGCCGTCGAAGAACCGCTGGACCATCGGGGTGAGCTCTTCCCGCAGCCCGCTCAGCAGCACATCGGCTTCTGGTGCCCCGCGGCCGACGGCCCGCTCGATGACGTCCCGCGCTTCCCGCAGCGGCCGAGCGAGGCCGTCGATGGCCAGCGCCGCCTCGTACCCGAACAGGTGGCCGACCATGGCGGCCAGCACGAAGGCCAGCTCGGACTCGACCTGGGGCACGCTGATGACCGCGGCGGCGGCGCGAAAGCGCTCCTCGCCTTCGGTGGCGATCACGACCGCGGACGCCTTGTGGGCGCGGAAGATGGCCACCTCCTTGGCCACGTCGTCGGCGGTGGAGCCGACCAGCCCCGCGGCGCATACCAGGATGAGCGGTTCCGACGACAGGTCGATGTGCTTCTTGTCCTCGGTGATGTCGCAGGCGATCGACTTGTAGCAGAGCTCGCTGAGCTTGATGCGGATCTCCTCGGCGGCCACCGTGTTGGGGCCGCTGCCCACCACGGCCCAGTACCGGCGGGACGGCGCCAGCCGCCGGGCGACGTCGGCAATCTCCGGCTGCAGCGCCAGCACGGCCTGCAGAGCGCCCGGCAGGCGACGCAGCCCGCGGAGCAGCGCGAGGCGCTCCTCGTCGGTGCCGCATCCGGCCGCCTCGCTGATGGCACAGGCCAGCAGGGCCCCCGCCGCCACCTGGGCGTAGAACGCCTTGGTGGAGGCGACGCTCATCTCGACGTCGCGTCCGTCCGAGGTGTAGAGCACGCCGTCGGCCTTGTCGGTGAGATCGCTCTGGCGACGGTTGACGATGCCGACGACGGCGGCCCCCCGGGCGCGGGCCAGGTCCACGGTGCGGTTGGTGTCGGTCGTGGTGCCGCTCTGGCTCACGGCGATGACGAGGGTGTCAGCCATATCGGGCCGCAGCTGGAAGCCGCTGAGCTCGGTGGCGGTCAGCGGGTCGACGTCCAGCTGTTCGTGGCCGAGGCGCCCGACCAGCGCAGCCACCGCCTGCGCGGCCACCGCCGCCGTCCCCTGCCCGATGCAGAGCACGCGCCGGATGGATCCCTCATGCAATCTGGCCAGCACGGGGGCGGGCAGGGCCCGATCGCCGAGCTCGGCGTACAGCAACCCGCCCCGCTCGACCAGGTGGCCGCGCAGGGTCTTGGCCAGGCTCTGTGGCGCCTCGCGGATCTCCTTCAGCAGGAAGTGGGGAGCGTCGCCACGGTCGATGTCGCGGGTCGTGACCTCCGCGCGCGTCAGCTCATCGGCGCGCACGGGTAGCGGCGTGCCGTCGTAGGCCATCCGGGCGACGCCGTCGAGCTGGCCCGCATCCTCCGCCCTGAGAACAACGACCTGGCCACCGCTCAGCGGCTGCCCGAGCTGCACCGGCGCCTCCCCGTCCATGCGCAGGTAGCGATCGGTGACCTCCACCAGGCCGTAGGGCTCGCTGGCCACGATCGTCAGGTCCTCGGCCAGCCCGACGTACAGACCCTGGCCGCTGCCTCGCAGCGCCAGCAGCACCTGGCCCGGTTCGGTGGCGCTGGCGGCCGCGATGGCGATCGAGCCGTCGAAGGTGGCGACCGTGCGACGGAACGCCTCGCTCAGCTCAGGGGCGACGAGGGCCTCGCGCGACACCAGGGCGGGGATCACCTTGGCGTCGGTGGTGATCGGTGCCGGGATCGCCAAGGCGGCACGGGCCCGCAGGTCGGCGTGGTTGTCGACATCGCCGTTCAGGGCCGCCACCACGTAAGGACCTCCGGTGACGTGGTCCTCCTCGCTGTTGACCGGGTGGGTGTTGGGCTCGGAGATGATGCCGACGCTGGCCCAGCGGGTGTGACCGAGCACCGCCACCTGCGCAAACGGCGAGGCCAGGGCCAGATGGAGCAGCCCGTCGGCGCGGATCGCCGCCCGCAGCGCGGCGGTGTTGTCGCCCAGCTCCCCGATCTCCGCCGCGGCCTTGTAGACGAACGACAGCGTGCCGTGGACCAGCCGGACGGCTCCCGACGGATAGAGGGGGTCCTGGGCCCGGTGGTCGAGTCGGCTGGCCAGCTCGGCGTCGTCGAAGTGCAGGCCGTGGTCCCAGACGAACAGGTGCACGCCGGCCGAGTCCCGACCCCGGACCTCCAGCCGGTCGATGGCCGACAGCGCCAACTGCACCGAGAAGAAGCCAGCCAGCGCGGCCGGCCCCGCGTCCCGACCGGCCAGATCGCTGACGGCGGCGGCCGTGCGCAGCCGGTCGTGGCGCAGCGCCCACAAAACGTCCTTGGCCCGCACCAACGCCGAGTTGGTCGTCTCGATATCGGCTGCTCCACCGGCCAGGTCCTCCTCGACCCGCGACTCGTGGGCGACGACGAGGCCGTCGAGCTCGTCCAGGCGGACTTCGATCGCGGCGACGACCGATGGCCGGTCCGCCAACGCCAGGACGCCGGGCGCGCCGCGAAGGAGGCGATCGGCTTGGCTCGCCCGCTCGGCCAGTCCGTCGAGGTCGGTTCCGCAGGCGATGGCGCCGTCCAGGGCGGCCAGGATCTCCTCAGCCGCCGGGATCGGCCGTGTGGCCGGTCGGGTGAGGACGGTGACGATCCCGCACATGGGTGACCACGCTAGGTCGTGGCATGGTGCATGAGCGCGGCAGCAAGACCGCGCGCCACGTCCTCGGCCTCGTCGTGCGTGCCGGCCTCGACCATGATCCGCACGAACGGTTCGGTGCCGCTCGGGCGCACCAGCACCCGGCCACGGTGGCCCAGGCGCACCTCGGCTCTCGCGACATCGTCCGCCACTGCCTCGATCAGCCCGGCCCCATCGCCGTCGACCCGGACGTTCACCAGCACCTGGGGCAGCCGGGTCATGGCTTCGCCGGCCAGGTCGGCCAACGTGCGGCCCGACCGCTGCACGATGTCGGCCAGGACGAGCCCGGTGAGGATGCCGTCCCCCGTCGTGGCCAGGTCCGTGAACACGACGTGGCCGCTCTGCTCACCCCCCAGGGAGTAGCCGCCGGCCTCGAGCACCTCGAGCACGTAGCGGTCGCCGACGGCGGTCACCACCACGTCGATGCCGGCCTGCTCCATGGCCAGGCGGAAGCCGAGGTTGGTCATGACGGTGACGACCACCGTGCCGTGGCGCAACAGCCCACGACGGTGCTGGTCGAGTGCGCAGATGGCGATGATGTGGTCGCCGTCGACGATGGCTCCGGTGTGGTCCACCGCGATGAGTCGGTCCCCGTCGCCATCGAAGGCCAAGCCGAGCTCGAACCCGCCGGCCTCGACGGCGTGGGCCAGGGCAGCCGGGTGTGTGGCACCACATTGCTCATTGATGTTGCAACCATCCGGCGCTGCGGCCCGCACGACCACGCGGGCCCCCAACCGGTCGAACACCTCAGGGGCCACAACGCTGGTGGCACCGTTGGCGCAGTCGAGGGCCAGATCCATCCCCGTCAGGGATCCGGGTAGCTCCAACAGCCCCACCAGATGGTCGACGTAGGCGCGGCTGGCGTCGTGCTGGGCATGGACCGTGCCGACACCGGTCCCGCTGGGACGGGCGCCGACATCGCCGGCCAGTTCCCGCTCGAGCTCGGCTTCGATCGCCTCCTCGACGTCGTCGGCCAGCTTGCGCCCTCCGGGAGCGAACAGCTTGATGCCGTTGTCGGAGAAGGGGTTGTGGGAGGCGGAGATCATCGCGCCCACGCATCCTCCGGCGTCGGACAGGAAGGCCACCGCCGGGGTGGGCACGACGCCGGCCAGCTCGACCGCGCATCCGGCCGATGCGAAGCCTGCCGCCAGCGCGCCTTCGAGCATGGGACCCGATCGGCGCGGGTCCCGGCCGATGACCACCCGGTCGGCCGCCAGCACCCGAGCCGCGGCGCGGCCGAGGACAAGGGCCAGCTCCGGGGTCAGCTCGGCGTTGGCGACACCGCGGACGCCATCCGTGCCGAAGTGGAGGGCCATGTGGGGGCCCAGACCAGGATCAGCGCTTCGAGTACTGCGGCGCCTTGCGGGCCTTCTTGAGGCCGGCCTTCTTGCTCTCCTTCTCGCGGGCGTCGCGGGTCAGCAGGCCGGCCCGTTTCAGCTGGGCCCGCAACTCGGGATCGAGCTCACACAGGGCCCGGGCGATGCCCAGGCGCAGCGCCCCCGCCTGGCCGCTGATGCCGCCACCGTCGAGAGTGGCGTCGATGTCGTACACCTCCTCGGTGCTCGTCACCCGCAGCGCCTCCGACGAGAGCATGCGGTGGGTAGCGACAGGGAAGTAGTCCTCGAAGGGCCGGCGGTTCACGATGATGGCGCCGGTGCCCGGGCGGAGCCGAACTCGGGCGACGGCCTCCTTGCGGCGACCGGTGGTCTGTGTCAGCGGCTTGGTCACGATCCGATCCTTCCTCGCGCTCAGCGAGCCTTGGCCTGGGGCAAATCCAGCGCAACAGGCTCTTGCGCGCTGTGCGGGTGCTCCGGGCCGGCGTAGACCTTGAGCTTCTTGAGCATCTGACGGCCGAGCGGGCCCTTGGGCAGCATCCCGCGCACGGAACGCCGAACGGCCTCCTGCGGCTTGCGGGCCAGCAGCTCGGCGTAGCTCTCCTGCTTCAGGCCACCGGGGTAGCCCGAGAAGCGGTAGACGGGTTTGTGCTCGGCCTTGCCGGAGGTGAGCACCACCTTGCGGGCGTTGACCACGATCACGTGGTCGCCGGTGTCGAGGTGGGGGGCGAAGATCGGCTTGTGCTTGCCCCGCAGCAGGCGAGCGACCTCGGTGCACAGCCGGCCGAGCACCAGGCCGTCGGCGTCGATCACGTGCCAGGCACGCGTGATCTCAGAGGCTTTGGGGGAGTACGTGCGCATCAACTGCTTCCCGGGTGAGAACTGGGTAACCGAGAAAGGATACGGGCCGATCAGGCCCGCGGCAAACAGCCCGCTCACCCATATCCGACCTCCCACAGGCACAGACCGTGGGGCGGAGCGAGCTGGCCGGCGCTCGAGCGGTCCCTGGACCGGATCGTGCCCAGGATCGAGCCCGCCGATCGGCGGCCCAAACCAACCTCGACCAGGGTGCCGACGATGGAGCGGACCATCTGGTGGCAGAACGCGTTGGCTGTGATCTCGAACCGCAGCAACCGCCGCGTCGGCGGCCCGACTTCATCCCAGCGGGCCGACAGCACCCGGCGGACCAGCGCCGCGGGCGGGTTGTCGTCGGACGGTTTGGGCCGGCGGCAGAACGACGAGAAGTCGTGCTCGCCGATCAGTGGATCGCACGACAGCTG
>DASTFY010000248.1:0-4310 GCA_035719525.1 Acidimicrobiales bacterium | reverse complement strand
GAGGTCGATCAGATCCCGAAAGGGGGCACCGCGCTCGGCCTTGAACCGGTCGTACTGCTGGGGGCTCCATCCATCGTTCGGCGCTGCTGCCACACTTGTATGCTACTTGTATTCGGCGGCGGGCTGGAACCGGTACCCCATGCCCGGCTCGGTGATCAGGTAGCGGGGCCGGGCCGGATCCGGCTCCAGCTTGCGCCGGAGCTGCGCCAGGTAGACCCGGAGGTAGTTGGTCTCCCGCTCGTACGTCGGACCCCACACCTGCTGGAGGAGTTGGCGCTGCGAAACCAGGCGGCCGGGGTGGCGGAGAAGGACGTCGAGGATGCCCCACTCGGTCGGGGTCAGGTGGACCTCGACGTCGGCCACGGTCACCCGGCGCGCCGCCAGGTCCACCCGGAAGTCGGGCGTCTCGACGACGGGCTCCTCCGCCGCCGGCTGGTGGCGGCGCAGCGCGGCCCGCAGCCGAGCCAGCAGCTCGTCCATGCCGAACGGCTTGGTCAGGTAGTCGTCGGCCCCGAGATCGAGCGCCGCCACCTTGTCGGCCTCCGCCTCGCGCACCGAGAGGACGACGATGGGCACCGTCGTCCAGCCTCGTAGGCCCCGGATCACATCGAGCCCGTCGATGCCCGGCAGCCCCAGGTCGAGCAGGACGACATCAGGGTGGCGAGCCGCCGCGAGGTGGAGTGCCTCCTCGCCACTGGCCGCCTGGTCGACGTGATAGCCCCTGGCCTTCAGGTTGACGCTCAGGGCGCGGCGGATCTGCGGCTCGTCGTCGACCACCAGCACTCGGCCGCTCACGCCGGATCGCCGGCCCTTGCCAGCATGATGGTCACCGTCAGGCCGCCACCCGGTGTGTCGTCGACGCTGATGTCGCCGTGCATCGCGCTCACGAAGCCGTGCGCGACGGCCAGGCCCAAGCCGACCCCGGCGTCGTTCGAGCGTTCGCCCACCCGGCTGAACGGCTCGAAGATGTGCGCCCGCTGGGCGGGAGGGATCCCCGGGCCTCGGTCGATCACCCGGAGGCAGACGCGATCTTGGACGGGCGAGGCCTCGATGCGCACGGCGCTCTCTCGGGGCGACCAGGCCAGCGCGTTCGACACGACGTTGGCCACAGCCCGCTCGAGCAGGGCCGGATCGGCCTCGACGAGGGGAACTGTCTCGGGTACGTCGAGCTCGGTGCGGTGACCGTCGAGCGGCAGCCCGCTGAGCGCCGCGGCCACCACGTCCTCCAGGGCCACCGGCGCGCAGCGCAGGCTCAGCGCGCCGCTCTGCAGCCGGCTCATGTCGAGGAGGTTCGCCACCACCCGGTCGAGTTGATCGGTAGCCGTGTCGATGGTGCTCAGCAGGTCGTCGCGGTCGGCGGGTGACCAGGCCACGTCGCGCTGCAGCAGGCTGGTGACAGCGGCCTTGATCGAGGCCAGCGGCGTGCGGAGGTCATGGGATACGGCCTGGAGCAACGAACGCCGCAAGGCATCGGTCTCAACCAGTGCCTCGGCTTCCAGCGCGTCCTCCCGCAGCTCCTTGCTCTCCAGCGCGAGGGTGAGCTGGTCGGCGAAGGCCCGTAGCACCTGCTGGTCGACCGAGCCGAGCTGGCCTCCGGTCAGGATCAGACGCCGCTGCCCGGTGTCGTCCAGGTCGATCGCCATCCCCGGCCCGGGTTCTGCAGCCGCGGCGGGGCCGCTGGCAGCTAGCGTCACCCAGCCCGTCTCCGAGCGCTCGACGACGGAGACGCCGTTCAGGCCGAAGCTACTGCGTAGCTGCTCGACCAGCGTGGGGAGCGGGTCGGCCTCGCCGATCAGGGACCCGGTGGTGCGGGCCAACGCCTCGGCCTCGGCCCGGGCCCGCAAGGCCTCCCGGGAGCGGCGCAGCGCCCGTCCGACGAGGAAGCTGACGAGGGCCGACACGGCGACAAACGCCGTCAGGGCCACCAGGTTCTCGCCCTCGGCCACCGTCCACTGGTGGATGGGTGGGGTGAAGTACCAATTCTCGAGCAGAAACGCCGCCACGGCCGCGGCCAGCCCGACCACGAGTCCGCCCACCGCCGCGATCAGCACCACCGCGGCGAGGTAGAGAACCAGGATCGTGGAGAGCAACAGCTCGTCCCGGTACGCGGTGAGGACCACGGTCAGGAGCGGAAGGAGCGTCACCGCCAGCACCCAGCCCGCCACCTTGCGGCGCAGGGGCAGCGCGCTCACGCTGCGAACGGCCGGCAGCGCCCGCGACCCACCAGTCGATTCGTCGGCTTCGCTGGCGATGACGTGCACGTCGACCGAACCCAGGCGGCGGAGGACCGACGTGACAGGAGACCCCCGCAGCAGTTCCTTGAGGCGGCTGCGCCGGCTGGCACCGAGCACGACCTGTGTGGCCCGCTCGGCGATGGCGAACGACGCCAGTGCGGAGGCGACGTCATCGCCGACCACCTCGTGGTAGGCCCCACCGAGCTGGCTCAGGAGCTCGCGCTGTTGATCCAACGCATCACTGACCGGGTTGGCCAAGCCGTCGGCCGCTATGACGTGGACACCCAGCAGCTCGCCCTGCATCCGCCCGGCCATGCGGGCGGCCCGCCGGATCAGGCGTTCGCCGTCGGGCGCCCCTCCAATGCCGACCACCACCCGCTCACGCGTCTCCCAGGCGTCGATGATGCCGTGGTCGTCGAGGTAGCCCTGGAGCGACTCCTCGACCCGGTCGGCCACCCACAGCAGCGCCAGCTCCCGTAGCGCACCCAGGTTGCCGGGCCGGAAGTAGTTGGCCAGCGCGGCATCCACCCGCTCCGCCGGGTAGATGTTGCCGTGCGCCATCCGGCGGCGCAGCGCCTCCGGGCTCATGTCCACCAACTCGATCTGGTCCGCAGCCCGAACGACGGCGTCCGGCACGGTCTCGCGCTGGACTACGCCGGCGATCCGCTCGACAACATCGTTCAGCGACTCCAGGTGCTGGATGTTGACGGTCGAGATGACGTGGATTCCGGCGACCAGCAGCTCCTCGATGTCCTGCCAGCGCTTCTCGTTCCGGCTTCCGGGGGCGTTGGTGTGGGCCAGCTCGTCCACGAGCGCCACCTCCGGCCGCCGGGCGAGCACGGCGTCGACGTCCATTTCCTCGAGGGTCGCCCCCCGGTACTCGACCGCACGGCGTGGGATGATCGGGAGGTCCCGGACCTGGTCCTGCGTACGAGCACGGCCGTGGGTCTCCACGTAACCGACCACCACGTCGGCACCGCGTCCCCGGCGCCGCCAACCTTCGTTCAGCATGGCGTAGGTCTTGCCGACGCCGGGTGCCGCCCCCAGGTAGATGTGCAGCCGGCCGCGAGCCATGGCGTCAGTGTGCTCTCTCAGCGACCAATTCGGTGGTGCGGCTGACCAGGCCCGCTCCGCTCACGACACAAAGAGTCGGATGGCGGGGTCGGGCACGAACCACCAGACCGTCCGCCGGCGGCGCTCCTGCTTCACAGCCCGTCAAGAGCGAGGTTGAGCCGGAGCACGTTTACGCCGGGCTCGCCCAGGAAACCCCAGGTGCGACCGGTGGTGTGCTCATCGACCAAAGCGAGGACCTCGTCGAGCGGTAGATCGCGAGCCTCCGCCACCCGCCGGGCCTGGATCTTGGCGTTGGCCACGGAGATGTCGGGGTCGAGGCCCGACCCGGAGGCGGTTATGGCGTCGACCGGAACGGCCTGGTCGCCGGTGAGCCCGTTCTCATCCCGATACGCGGCGACCCGCTCCTCTACGGCGGCGAGGAAGTCGGGGTTCGTCGGGCCGAGGTTCGATGATGAGCTGGCCAGCCCGTCGTAGCCGGTGCCGGCGGCGGAAGGACGGGGATGGAAGTAGCCCGCCTCCGCGAACTGCTGGCCGAGCAGGCTGCTGCCGACCACCACGCCGTCGACCTTGACCAGTGAGCCGTTGGCCTTGTCGTTGAAGAAGACCTGCGCCATTCCGGTCACGACGAGGGGGTACAGGAGCCCGGTCAGGACGGTGAACACCACGACGGCGAGCAGGGCGGGGACCAGTTGGCGTGTGAACGCTCGCATCAGCTCACTCCCAGGGCGGTGATGATGACGTCGATGATCTTGATGCCGATGAACGGCGCGATGATCCCGCCGACGCCGTAGATGAGGATGTTGCGGCGCAGTACGGCGGACGCGCTCTCGGCGACGAACTTCACGCCCCGCAGCGCCAGCGGGATCAACGCCACGATGATCAGGGCGTTGAAGATGACCGCGGCCAGGATCGCGGAGCGGGGCGACGCGAGGCCCATGACGTTGAGGGTGTCGAGCTGGGGGAAGACCCCCACGAACATCGCCGGGAAGATGGCGAAGTACT
>DASTFY010000247.1:0-41431 GCA_035719525.1 Acidimicrobiales bacterium | reverse complement strand
TGCCGCCGGGGGACGACTTCGGCTCCACCCCGTCGAGATCGATGAAGTGCCGGATCACGTGCATGCGGTCCGGGTACACGCGTCCGCGCGCCATCTGATCGGCGAGGAAGCGGCTCGGGCAGACGAACGCGTCCACGTGCCGGTACGAGCGCAACAGGGTGTGGATGCTGAGGTCCACAGCCATCGTGGCGCTGGCCAGGAGCGAGCCGTTCCGGCACCTGCGTACCGGCGCGTTCCAGAACTTGCCGCCCACGCACGCCGTGCACACCTCGCCCTGATCGAGCAGCTGATAGGTGGGGCAGACCAGCTTGTAGTCGTGCAGCGTGAGCACGACCGGAACGCCCGCTTTGTGCAGCGGGGTCAGGATCGAGGGGGAGAGCTGGTGGTAGACGTTGTGGAGGTGCGCCACGTCGGGCCGGAAGCGCTCGATGGCCGCTGCCATTCCTCGTTGTGCCTGCAACGACCACACCATTCGCCCGACCATCCTGGAGCGTTCAGCGACACCGGACGGCGGGCTGTCGAAGTCGACGTAGGACGGGAAGGTGCCGGCCAACTCGACGTGCGTGTTCTCCGGGTGGTCCATGCCCCAGAAGGCGACGGTCGCCCCTGACCGCTGCTGGAGCGCGGCGAGGTCCTCCATGTACCCCTCGGCGCCGCCCTTGCGGTAGAGGAACTTGTTGACGTGCAGGATTCGCATGGTCGAGCAGGCTCAGGCGTCGATGCCGCCGACGGCAGCCACGGCCGCCAGCACGGTCTCGGCCAGCTCGGGCCGGCAGATGAGCAGGTCCGGCAGCCACGGCCGCGGCTGGTTGTACTGGAGGGTCGAACCGTCAGCGCGCGAGGTGTGGAGCCCTGCACCAGCGCACACCGCCACCGGCGCGGCCGAGTCCCACTCGTACTGACCTCCACCGTGCAGGTACACATCCGATTGGCCGAGCAGGATGCTCATCGCCTTTGCACCGGCGGAGCCCATCGGCACGAGCTCGGCTCCCAGCTCCTCGGCCACGGCGGCGGTGACCGCGGGCGGACGGGTACGGCTGACCACGAGCCGTGGCGGGCCTGGCGCGGCCGGCGGCAGCGGGGACGGAGGGTCCGAAACGAGGATCCGGCCGGCGCCGGGCAGCGCGACGGCACCCGCCACGAGCCGGCCCTCGACCCAGAGCGCGACGTGGACGGCCCAATCGGTCCGTGGAACCTCGCCGAACTCCCGGGTGCCGTCGAGGGGGTCGATGATCCAGACGCGGCCGGCGCTGAGTCGGGCCCCGCTGTCGGCACTCTCTTCGGACAGCACGAGATCGTCCGGTCGCTCGGCGGACAGCCGCTCGAGCAGGTACTCGTTGGACTGGTGGTCGCCCGCCTTCTTCAGATCGTCACCGGTCAGCTCGGACCGCCGCAGGGCGAGCAGCAGCTCCCCCGCTCCTGAGGCCAGGTCCGCGGCCAGCGCGGTGTCGTCGACGAACGTGGTCACGGGAAGGGGACGGTACCCCTGACTTCGCCGAGAGGCGTCCGGCACCCCCGGCTACCTGGATCAGACTCCGGGCCCGGACCTGGCAGTTGAGCACCCAGTGCGCCGATGCCCACGCACAGTGGTCAAGCACAAAACTCGCCGAGCAAGCTCCGCTTGCAAGCGCGAAACCCCGCGGCGGGGGTATGGGGGCAGAGGCTCCGCCGGAGCCCCCACCAGCGAGCGATCCGGGTCCCCCGGTCGCTCGCCCACAAGCTGGGCGCCGGCCGCCAGGCCGGCTCCACCCAAAACTCGCCGAGCAAGCTCCGCTTGCGAGCGCGAAAACTACAACGCGTCAGGTCCCCGTTCGCCGGTGCGGATCCGGGTGATAGAGGCCACGTCGACCACCCAGATCTTCCCGTCACCGATCTTGCCCGTGCTGGCGGCCGCGGCGATGGTGTCGACCACCTTGTCGGTCTCGCCCGCGTCACATACGAGCTCGAGCTTGACCTTGGGGAGGAAGTCGATGGTGTACTCCGCTCCGCGGTAGGTCTCGGTCTTGCCACCTTGGCGCCCGAAACCCTTTACCTCTGTCACGGTCATGCCGAGCACGCCAACGTCGCGCAACGCCGACTTCACGTCGTCGAGCTTGTACGGCTTGATGATGGCGGTCACTAGGTGCAGCACCGTCGGTGTTCTCCTTCTTCGGGATCCAGCTCTGGATCGACGGGCTCGAGCAGATAGCCGCGAGAGCGCACGGTGCGGATGGCCAGGTCCACGTTGACCAGCCGTCGACGCAGCCGGAGCACGTGGACATCGAGCGCGTTGCGCTCTGGCGCGCCGGCCGGCCAGCCGGCGCGGCCCAGCGACTCTCTGCTCACCACGGCCCCCAACCGGTCGAGGAGAGCGCGGGTGAGACGGCATTCCAAGGGCGGCAGCGGCACCCACCGACCTCGGTGGCGGAGCACGCCGTCGTCATCGAGGCTGGGAGGGATGCCGCGGCTGGACCGGGCGCGCAGCGCCAGGGTCTGCAGCCGCGCCCTGGTCTCGGTCTGCTCCGACGACGTCCACGCCCAATCCTCGAGGAGGTCCGTGACGCGTGGCGGCGGGAAGCCGTCTTCGACCAGCAAGAGGCGGGCCCGGGCCTGATCGGCGAGCTGCTGACGCAGGGCGGCCTCATGGGGCCAGCGCACCACGGTCACGTCCACAGATGGCGACGGTAGGCAGCCGAGGTTTCGCTCGTGTTTCGCCCATGTGAAGGCCCGCCAGGCCCACGCGCAACGCTCGGCCGCGCCGCCACCGCGCTTGCGCGTCGTGCCTGCTGAACAGGGATAGAGTCCGCTGCCATGGCCGGCAGGAAGCAACACCTCCAACACCTCCGCAACGTGTCGCTCTTTGCGGGCTGCACCGACAGAGATCTGAGCAAGATCGCCCGAGCGGCGGACGAGATCACGGTCCCGGCCGGATACCCGCTGGCCGATCAGGGCCAGACCGGGCGGGAGGCCTTCGTCATCATGGAGGGCTCCGCGACCGTCAGGCGCAACGGGAAGAAGGTGGCGGTGCTCGGCGAGGGGTCGGTGGTGGGCGAGCTCTCGCTGCTCGACCACGGGCCGCGTACGGCCACGGTCACGACCGACACCGAGTCGACGGTGCTCGTGCTCGACCAGCGTCATTTCTCGAGCGTGATCGACGAGGTGCCCCACATCGGCCGCAAGATCATGAGCGTGCTGGCCAGCCGCATCCGCGACCTCGACCGCCAGATCTACGGCTGAAGCCGGAGACCGGCCCGTGGCCGAACGCGGCGGCGTCCGTGTCGTGACGGGTTCACCGGCTGGGTGACCGACGGATAGGTTCACGGCCGCCATGAGCACCAGCGTCGCGCCGAGTTCGGCCGCGCCGGAGGAACCGGCTACCGCCGCCCGGAGGCGGGGACCACGCCCGCACCAGTTCGTCCTCGGGCTGGGGGTCTTCGCCGGCCTCTTCACGCTGGCCTCGGGAGTGCTGCCGCTGCTGACCGGCTGGCACGAGACGAGCCCGATCTCGAGGGAGGTCTTCGGCTCGATTCCCGACCCGGTGGTCGTGGCCTTCTACACCATCACGCCCGTCCTCCTGATCTTCGTCGCCTACCTGTTCTCGCTCCGGGTGCGGAACTGGGAGCGGGGCGGCCCGGACAACCGGCGCACCACGGCCGGCAACGCCAAGCGCCGGATGGCCGACTACCGGGCCGGGGTCTACATGCGCACCCTGCTACGCGATCCCGCCGCCGGTGTCATGCACTCGCTCATCTACTTCGGCTTCCTGGTCCTCCTCGCCGTCACCGCCACCCTCGAGATCGACCACCAGCTCCCCGAAGACCTGAAGTTCCTCCACGGCACCACCTACCAGGCCTACTCCTTCGTCGGCGACGCGGCCGGGTTGGTGTTCCTGGCCGGCGTCGTGTGGGCCGTCGGCCGCCGGTACCTGCACCGGCCCTACCGCATCCGCATCAAGAGCAAGCCGGAGCACGCCGTGATCCTCGGCGTGTTCCTCCTGATCGGGCTCACCGGCTTCGCCACGGAGATGTTGCGCATCGCGCAGGAGGGGACGGCCGCCTTCGAGCGCTGGAGCTTCGTCGGCTACCCGCTGGCCACCCTGGTCGACGGGTCAGCCGAGCGCACCCTGGACGGCTGGCACCAGGCGATGTGGATCACCCACGTCCTGGCCTTCTTCGCGTTCTTGCTGATCCTGCCCGTGACCATGTTGAGGCACATGTTCACTTCCCCCCTGAACATCTACCTGAGGGACAGGTCGCGTCCCAAGGGCGCGATGAAGCCGATGCCGAACCTGACCGAGACGTCCCTCGAGACGTTCGGGGCGAGCGTGGTCGAGGACATGACCTGGAAACAACTACTCGACACCGACGCCTGCACCATGTGCGGCCGCTGCACCAGCGTCTGCCCCGCCCACGCCACCGGAAAGCCGCTCGATCCCCGCGAGATCGTGCTGAAGGTCGGCGAGGTCATGGCCGCGTCCGCGCCGGTGGGGTCGGTGTCGCCTCCCCTCGGTGTGGACGGCGACATCACGATCTCGGGCGCATCGCTGTTCCAACGGATCACGGCCGAGGAGATATGGGCCTGCACGACGTGCAAAGCATGCGACGAGATCTGCCCGGTCAACATCGAGATCCTCGACAAGATCCTCGACATGCGTCGCTACCTCTCCCTGATGGAGAGCGACTTCCCGGCCGAGTTGGGCAACGCCTACCGGGCCATCGAGAACCAAGGGAACCCGTGGGGCATGAGCCAGGGCGACCGCGGCGACTGGGCTGCGGGCCTCGACGTCCCCGTCGTCGAGCCCGGCGAGAGCATCAGCCACGAGTACCTGTACTGGGTGGGGTGCGCAGGATCCTTCGACGACAAGAACAAGAAGGTCACCCAGGCGATGGCCAAGCTGCTCCGGCGGGCCGGCCTCGATGTGGGGATCCTCGGCCCGAGCGAGATGTGCACCGGCGACCCGGCGCGCCGATCGGGCAACGAGTACCTGTTCCAGATGATGGCGCTGCCCAACATCGAGATGATGAACGGCATGGGCGTGAGGAAGATCATCACGCAGTGCCCTCATTGCTTCAACACGTTGAAGAACGAGTACCCGCAGCTCGGTGGCCATTACGAGGTGATCCACCACAGCCAGCTACTCGAGCAGCTCATCGACAGCGGCCGGCTCGACGTCAGCGCCGCCACGTTGCCCGAGCGTGTCACGTATCACGACTCGTGCTATCTCGGCCGGCACAACGACGTGTACCTCGCACCGCGGCGGGTGATCGGATCGCTGAAGGGCATCGACGTGGTGGAGATGCCCCGGAACGGGACGAAGGGGATGTGCTGCGGCGCTGGGGGAGCCCGCATGTGGATGGAGGAGTCGATCGGCAAGAAGGTCAACGACGAGCGGGCCCAGGAGGCGCTGTCCACCGGCGCCACCCGGATCGCCACCGCCTGCCCGTTCTGCTACATCATGATGGACGACGGGGTGAAGGCGGCAGGCGCCGGCGACGACCAGGTCCGAGTGGCTGACATCGCCATGCACCTGCTGGAGGCCATCGAGGCTGGCGAGCGCGCCCCGGTGGACCCGGGCGCTCCCCTCACCGTCAACCCCTGAACGGTTGCGCCGGCTCAGCGACCCGCACGAGTTGGCCCCGCATCAGCAGGGTCCTCACCATGGCCGGGGCGTTCAGTGGCAGGGAACGCCGATGAGGTGCCGGCCGTCGTGCACCAGCTCGTGGACGAAGTTGCCGCCGATCAGGGACACCGGGCCTTGCTCGATGCCCACGACGTAGAGCAACATGAACAGCGCTGCTCCGGCAAACACAGCGTACGGAGCCAACTGGCGGGCACGGAACCGTTCAGGCGGCGCCGGATTCACGACGACGACGGTGGCTGCCATGTCTCCTCCTGCACTGAGCGGACGCACCCGAGTACTGAAGCGCGACGTGCACCGCAGGCGTTGCGACCGTGGGCACGAAGCCAGGCGACGCTGCTGACATGGCGAGGGATGCGGTGATCGGCGGCCTGCGCCGGATGTGGGTGACGACGAGGGTGACCGCTCGGGTCGTCGACCCTCGCCACCGACCCCTCCCGCACATTGTCGTGATCGGGGCCCAACGTTCGGGAACGACCTCGCTCTATGAGCTCCTCGCCGGGCACCCGCAGGTGCGGCCTCCTGTCCGCAAGGAGATCCAGTTCCTCAGCATCCGCTGGGAGCGGGGTCTGCCGTGGTACCGACGTCACTTCCCAGTGCTCCCCGACGCGTCGTTGCGGACCTGCGAAGCCTCGCCCTACTACTTGTTCCACCCCAGTGCACCGGTGCGGGCCGCCGCTGCACTTCCTGACTCGAAGTTCATCGCCTTGCTCCGCGAGCCCTCGACCCGGGCCATCTCGCACTATGTGCACAACCGGGTGAACGGCCTCGAGCCGCTCGACTTCGAGAGCGCGCTGGCCGTCGAGGCGGACCGCCTGGACACGGATCCGTTCGGACGCAACCACCGCCTCTACTCGTACGTCTCCCGGGGGCTGTACGCCGAGCAGATCCGGCACTGGCGCGACGCCGTCGGCGACCGCCTCCTCGTCCTACTGAGTGACGACCTCTTCCACCGTCCGCGCCAGACCTTCCGGCAGATGCAGGCCTTCGTCGGGCTGGATCTCTGGAACCCGACCGACTTCCCGATCCTGTCCCGACACCGGCACAATCTGGGCGACGACCTGACCCCGAGACTCCATCGCCGACTGCAGGAGCGCTTCGCGGCACCGAACCGGGAGCTGGCCGCGCTGATCGGACGGGACCTCTCGGAGTGGTCGGACGGCGCCGACGTCACGCCGAGGGCCCATGTGGCCTCCGACTGGATCGACGAGATGGGCTGAGCCGGGATCGGTCAGGTCGGCCTGAAGTTCTCGTGGTAGCGGCTCGGCGTCGGTCCCCGCTGACCCTGGTACTTCGAACCGAGCACACCGGTGCCGTAGGGGTGCTCGGCGGCGGTGGTCATGGCCAGGAACGAGATCTGCCCGATCCGCATGCCGGGATAGAGGGTGATCGGCAGGCTGGCCACGTTGGAGAGCTCGAGGGTGATGTGGCCGTCGAAACCGGGATCGATGAACCCCGCGGTGGAGTGGATCAGGAGGCCGAGGCGGCCGAGGCTGGACTTGCCGTCGAGGCGGCCGACGACGTCGACCCCGAGGGCCACACGCTCATAGGTGGAGCCGAGCACGAACTCGCCCGGGTGCAACATGAAGACCCCGTCCTCGGGCACCCGGACCAGCTCGGTCAGGTCCTCCAGGTCGTCCTTGACGTCGATGACGCCGGCGGTGTGGTTCCGGAAGACACGGAAGAGGCGGTCCAGCTTCAGGTCCACCGAGGAAGGCTGGATGCGGGCCTCGTCCAGCGGTTCGATGACGATCCGGCCTTCAGCCAACGCCTCCCGGATGCTGCGGTCGGACAGGATCACCGAGCGGCACCCTAGCGATGCCCTCGAGCGGGTGATCCGGCCTCGCCGGGCGGGTCGTGTGCGAGCGCGCCTCGCCACCGAGCCCGTACCGTCCGCGCTCGAGAGCGTGGAGGAAGAGGGAAGCGGTGGAATCGAACATGTCCGGGGGTACGCCGACGGCACCCGATCCGGTTCGGACATGACCACACCTGACACGACGGGTAGCCTTCGCGACCGTTCCCGCGGGCGTAGTTCAGCGGCAGAACATCAGCTTCCCAAGCTGAGAACGCGGGTTCGATTCCCGTCGCCCGCTCGAGTCTTTCGGCGCAGGTCAACCCGGTCAGCGCTCGCGCTGAGATCCTCGCCTCGAGTTGGTCAGCGCACCCGGCGTGCCATCCCCGTGCCATTCCGAAGGCCGACGCGCGTCCGTGCGTGGCGCGTTCCGTGCGTTCGTCATCGTTCGCGCTTGTGGCGTGAAGCGACGTAGTCGTCCACCCATGCTCGGGTGCTTCGCCATTGACCGTCCGGGCCTTTCTGGGCCTGGAGCCGGTTGCGGTTCGCGGCGACGCGGAGCGCTCCCTCGGTGAGCGTGTCGGTGCTGAGGGCAGCGAGAGGCACAAGACGGTTCGGTCCTGCAACGGCCGGCACGATGAACCGGTAGAGGTTGTCGAGCACCGATCGAGCGATCATCTCGCCGAGCGGCCCTGGGTCACCAGTGTCGGCGGACCGCAGCGCGTTGAGGTACTTCGTCCTATCGCGCTTGTAGATGATCGCAGGCGCGTAGCCGAGTCGTACGAGGACGAGATTGAGCAAGAGCCGTCCGGTGCGCCCGTTGCCGTCGAGGAACGGGTGGATGCGCTCGAAGCTGTTGTGGGCGTGGGCCAGCGCCTCGATGGGCCGCGCTGCGTCGCCCGCGTGGCTCAGCTCGTCGAGCCACTTGCGAACAGCCACCGCCACCTCCGTCCAGGGGGGAGGGGTCATCCCGCCCGGGAAGGGGTGGATGTCGTGCTCACGAAAGCTGCCCGGCGCCTCGCGGTCCGTCGCGTCCGGGTGGGGCGCGACGTCCCAGACGGGTCCGAGCGCCGTGGCGTGGACCTGTCGGACCTCGGTGATGGTGAGGAGCTCGCCATCGCTCCAGGCTCCCGGCTCGAGGGCTTGGCCGTAGACCCACTTCGCGGCGGTGGCGTAGCCCTGGACCTCCATGTACTCCTTGAGCTCCTTGTTGCCGACGGCAACGCCGTCGGCCAGGAGCCGCTCCACCTGCTTGAGCACGAGCGTGTTGCCCTCGATCGCCGTGGAGTGATGCGCCTCCTCGTACCAGATCGTCGTCCAGATGCCCTCGGCCTCCACCGGGTTCGGGAGGCCACCCATCCGGTCGCGCAGCTCGGCGAACGCCGCGTCGAGGCGGTCGTAGATCGCTTGTCGTGAGGGGCGTCCGACCACGGGCTCTCCTGAAAACTTGTACGCAGAGGCGTATCGGAACCGTACCGTACAAGTTAGTAGTTGCGCGATCAGCGGCGAACTAATCGAACCGTACAAGTGCCTCTGCCCTCGTGTAGGCGAGGCCCGCGGGGCGCCGCCACTCCAGCGGCGCGGAGAACCTACCGCCGGTGGTTCGTGGCCGATCCAGGCGCGCTATGCGCGATCAGATCGGCCATGAACGCAAACGGCGCTGCCTCACTCTGCCCCGGCGCCCTGCTCGAAGAACAGCTCGACCATCGGGGCGTCGGCCACCAGCCCCTCCACGTCATGCTGGCTGCGGTACCAGCGGGCCACCGCGTGGGTGAGGACACGGCGGCGGGTCGAACCATCGGTCACCTCCACGGCGCGGGCCGGGAGGTCGGCGGTGGCGGACTCCTTCAGGTGCAGCGTGAGACGAGGATCGGCGCGCAGGTTGGCCAGCCAGTCCCGCGGCCCTGGTGTCCCGGTGATGAACCACCGACCCTCGACCTGCAGCATCCAGATCTCCAGCCGCCGGGGCTGACCGCTGCGGCGGCCGGTGGTGGTGATGTCCACCGTGAGGTCGTGATCGAGGGCGTGCTGGATCGCAGGGTCCACGTGGGCACGGTACCCATGGACCCCGAGACCTCATCGCTCAGGCCGCGGTCGTCAACTCCCGTACGCCTCGGGCCACCTCACCAAGGCGGGCGAACGCGCCGTCGCCGCGACCCCAGGAGAAGCCGGCGACGTACAGCACCAGCCGATCGGCCAGTCCGCGGTAACGGGCGACCAACGCAGCGGCCAGGTCGTCCCAGATCGCCTCGGTGGCGAACACGGCCAGCACGTCGTCGCTGATGAGATCGGCCATGCCGGCCACATCACCGGCCTTCTGTTGCGCCCGCAACTGCTCATTGAGGCCAGAGAAACCCGCCGCTTCGAGAATGAACCGGTAGGTCGGCGTCGAGGCGTAGAACGAGAGCTGCGCCCGCACGAGCGAGCGGCTCCAAGCCCGCTCCTCCTCCGTGTCACCCGCGACGGTGAGCACCGGCACGATCACCTGCACCTCCGCTGGGTCGCGACCGACAGCCCGGGCGCCGGCGAGGACCGCGGGCCGGGCGACGTCGCGGAGGTAGCCCGCGTGACCGAGGGGGTGCACGTGCAGCCCGTCGGCCACTCGTCCCGCCATGCGCAACATCCACGGGTTCACGGCGGCCACGTCCACCGGCGGGTCGCCCACGGCCAACCGCCCGGGTGACCACTGGGCGTTGAGGAAGGTCAGCTCGTGGAAGCGACCGTGGAAGTCGAGCGGTGCCTCGCCCCGGAAGGCCGCGAAGCAGGCGCGAACGGCTCGGACGTATTCCTCCAGCCGAGGACCGGGAGGATCGAAGCTGACGCCGTACCGGCGCTCGACGTGGGTGCGCACCTGCGTCCCCAACCCGAGTCGAAAGCGGCCGCCGCTGGCGTCGGCCAGCTCCCAGGCCACCTGCGCGGTCACCATCGGGCTGCGGGGGAACGCCACGGCCACTCCGGTCAGCACATCCAGTTCCGGCGCGGCCAGGATCGCCGCGGCGCAGGAGAGGTACGCGGTGCGCCCACCTTCGGTCAGGACGACGCCGTCGAAGCCAGCCGCCAGCGCATCGTGGGCCAGCCGCTGGATCTCGGCCAGCGGCCGAGCCGGTGTCATCACGTCGACCTTCATCGTCTTCCCATCGTCTCACCGGTGGCCCGGCGCTATCGTCCGCCCATGTGCCACCCTGACGTCCCTGATGGCCGCGACACTCCGCAGGTCCAGCAGGCCGAGGTGTCCATCGAGTTGCCGAGCGGGGAGCGCATGACCGCGCTCATGGCCCGGGCCGGCAGCGAGGCGGCCCCGGCCGTGCTCGTCGTGTCCGACATCTTCGGGCGCAGTCCGTTCTACGAGGACCTCGCGGCGCGCCTGGCCGCCACCGGCTATCACGCGCTGCTACCCGACTACTTCTTCCGCCAGGGCCCTCTCGCGGAGCACACCCGTGAGGCGGCCTTCGCCCGCCGAGGTCGCCTCGACGAGAACCAGACTCTCGCCGACCTGACGGCCGCCCTCGCCTGGCTGAGCGACCAGCCTTCCACCGCCGACGGTCGGGTCGGCACGGTCGGGTTCTGCATGGGCGGGACGCTGGTGCTCGACCTCGCCGCCATCCACGACCACCTGGCCACAGTCTGCTTCTACGGCTTCCCGGTCGGCAGCCCTCACGGGCCCACCGCCACCAGCCCGCCCGTCCCCCTCGATGTGGTCGGTGACATGGAGGGGCCCATCGTCGGGTTCTGGGGCGATGGTGACGAGGGCGTCTCGATCGCCGACGTGGAGAAGTTCGCCGCCGCGGCGCGCGACGCGGGCGTGGACTTCACCCACACCATCTACCCGGGCGTCGGGCACGGCTTCCTGGCCCGGGGCGACATCGATGACACCGACAGCGCCGCCGGCGCGGCGTGGGGCCGGACCATCGAGTTCTTCGGCCACCACCTCGGCTGACGACCTCGGCGTCCGCTACGGCAGCGGGGGTAGCGAGCGGTAGACGGCCAGGTGTTGTTCGGCGGCGCGGGTCCAGGTGAAGCGAGCGGCGACCTGGCGCCCGGCACCGGCCAGGCGGCCTCGCAGGGAAGGGTCGGTGGCGATGCAGTGCAGCGCGTCGGCGAGGGCGGTGTCATCGCCGGGCGGGACCGCCAGCACATCGCGCCCGTAGGTCAGGTACTCCCGGAAGACGGGCAGATCGGCCACGACGGTGGGCGTTCCGGCGGCCAGCGCTTCCAGCACCGCCAGCCCGAAGCCCTCGTTCACGGACGGGAAGGCGAAGACGTCGGCCGCGTGGTACCAGCACGGCAGGTCGCCGTCCGGCACCGTACCGAGGAGCACGACATCGCGCCCGAGCTCCAAGCCGAGGGCGGGCAGTGACGCCAGCACGTTCTCCCGATAGGCGCGGTGATCCTGGAACGAGTGGCCACCGACCACGGCCAGGACGGGTCGGTGGTCCAGCCGATCCGCCAGGAGCGCCAAGGAGCGCACCAGATGGTCACTGCCCTTGCGGGGTTCGATGCCGCCGACGGACAGGACGAGGAACCGACCGGTCGCCCCGACCTCGGCGCGCCGGGCCGCCAGGCGAGCGCGTGAGGGAGCGGCGGCGAAGCGGTCGACGTCCACCCCGTTGCCCACCACCTCCGCGACGACGCCGTACTCGTCGAACAACCGCTGCTGCCACATCCGGCTGACCACGAAGCATCGGTCGGGGTCGAGGATCGATCGGAGCTGGCACTCGATCAGGGCCGGTGTGGTGAAGTCGTCGACGTGGTGCACGGTGCGCAACACGCGCACCGGCATCCCTTCGTCGCGTACGCGCACCGCGGCCCGGGCGGAGATGCAGTCCTGGGTGTGGAGGATCGGCGGCAGGTCTCCCGCGTCGGCCATGCGCCGTAGCCCGTCGGCCAGCGCGTCGACCGAGGCCATCACCCGCTCCTCGAGTGTGTCCAGATGTGCCGGCGCGGGAAGGAAGCGGTGCGGCACCGCGACGGGCCGGAAGAAGCCGGCGGCGGGATCCCCGAGCGCGATGACCTCCACGTCGAGGCCCTCCCGGACCAGCGCCTCGCCCAGGCACACGGTGTGCACGACGCCGCCCCGCGGCTTGGTCGAGTAGGTGACGAGCGCGACCGCCGTCACGGAACGGTCTGCTCCACCAGCATCGGGTCCCGGGTTGCGATCGCCGCCGCGGCGAGCGCGGCCCGTGCGCCGGTGGGGGCCACGATGCAGCCGGCTTCCACCAACGCGGCCCGCTGCCGGGCCAGGCCCTGGGGATCGCCTTCGGTGCCCAGCACGTACACGACGACGCACGGGCCACCGGGGCCGGTCAGCTCCGCACAGACCGGCGCCAGGACGGCCGCAGGATCGGGATGGGCCCCGTAGCCGAGCACCACGTCCAGCACGACGGCCGCGACGTCCCCGGCCGTTCGCAGCGCCTCCAGCTCGTCGAGTCGCGCTTCCGGGTCGATCATCGGGTGGGGGCGGCCCTGCGTGTACTCCTCCTCGCCCAGGTCGAGGCAGACGTGCGCATCGGCAGGTGCGGGCACGCGGTAGCGGGGGTCGAGCGGCGTGTTCGACCAGACCGGTCCCAGCGCCGGCTCGAGCAGGCTCAGCGCCTCGTAGCAGAGCGTGCCACCCGAGTAGAGGCCCCGTACCAGCGTGCGGGAGGGCGGGAGGTGTTCGATGGCGCGACGGACCGAGGCCGCCAACGCGCTGTCGGGGCGCGGTGGTGGTTGCCCGAGCACCTCCAGGGTGCTGAGCGCCGCACCTTCCAGCGTCGAGCGGACGGCGGCCGCGCCGGCCAGGGCGGTGCCGGCCGGCCACCCGACCATCCCCGCGACCAGCGGTGTCGCCACCGCCGCGGAAGCCACCCGTCGGGCCACGTCCGGCGCCGGCGGCTTGGAGACCAGCAGTATGACCTCGGTGGCCGGATCGGCGTCGAGCGCCTGGACAGCCAACGTCGCCATGGCCCCGCCGACGGCGCTCGACAGGTCGCGGCCGCCCACCCCGATGACCTGACTGATCCCCTCTCCCCACTGGTCGAGGAGGCTCATGACCTCCTGGGCACCGGTGCCGGCGGCCGCCACCACCCCGACTCGGCCGGGCCGCACGCGGTTGGCGAAGCCCAGGCCGCAGCCGCCGAGCACGGCCGTGCCGGCCCCCGGGCCCATCACCAGGTGGCCGACCTCGGCGGCGCGCCGCTTCAGCTCGACTTCCTCATCGACGGGAACGTTGTCGCTGAACAGCAATACGTCCAACCCGGCCGAGAGCGCCTTGTGGGCCTCGAGGGCGGCATAGGCGCCCGGCACCGAGACGATGGCGATGTTGGCCCCCGGCAGCTCCCGAGCCGCCAAGGCTAGGTCCCGCGCCGCTGGTACCGGCCCGGGTTCTCCTGCGCCCGACCGCTGGCCCCGCACCGCCGAGGTCCCGCCATCCAGGGCCCGGTCGGCCGCGGCCGCGTCGCCGGCTCGAACGGCCAGCACCAGGTCGTTGGCGGCGGCGCCTGAGAGCTCTGGTCCAGTGACACCCTGGTCTTCGAGTGCCTCGAGGTTCGCCGGCGTGGCCATGACCGCCGTCGCCCAGGTGACTCCTTCGACCTCTTGCATGGCGCGGGTGGCAGCCAGCAGCAGCACGGAGTCGACGTAGGTGTCGGCGAGGCGGCGGAGGACGGCGGCCACCGCGCTGCTCATCCGGCGGGGGCCGGCTGGCCCTCCGGCCGGATCCGGGTGCCGGTCGGCGCTCGCCCGGCACCTGGCGACAGGGTGGCCAGCAGCCGGTCGACGGAGGTGATCACGGCCATCGAGCCGCCTTGGCGGACGAACCGGGCGGCCGCCTCGACCTTCGGGCCCATGCTCCCGGCGGCGAACTGCCCGGCCGCCAGAAGCCGTTCGGCCTCCCCGACGGGCACGTCCCCGAGGGGCCGCTCGGCCGGCGTGCCGAAGTCGACGGCGGCGGCGGGCACCTCGGTGACGATGGCCAGCGCGTCGACGCCGAGATCGGAGGCGAGTCGTCCCGCGGCCAGATCCTTGTCGACCACCGCTTCGATGCCGCGGTAGCCCCGCCCGGTCATGACGACGGGGATGCCACCACCGCCGCTGGCGATGACGACCGCGCCGATCTCCACCAGCGCCCTCACCGTCGCCAACTCCAGCAGCCCCAGCGGCTCGGGCGACGGCACGACCCGTCGCCAGCCCCGGCCGGAGTCGTCGACCACCGTCCAGCCCCGTTCGAGCGCGAGTTGCCGCGCCTCTGCCTCGTCTAGGAAGGGCCCGATCGGCTTCGTCGGCGCCGTGAAGGCCGGGTCGTCGCCGTGGACGATGGTATGGGTGACCATGGATACGACGGGTGGCCGCGGGCCGAGCCGCTCCCTCAGCGCGAGGGTCAGCAGGCTCCCGGTGGCGCCCTGCGTCATGGCCACCAGCGAGAAGAGCGGCTGGCCGGGCACCACGGCGCGAGCCGATTCCTGCTGGAGGGCGAGCGCGCCGACCTGGGGCCCGTTGCCGTGGACGAGGACCACCTGCCAGCCCGATGACACGAGCCCGGCGACGGGCTCGGCCATGGCGCGGGCGCGCGCACATTGCTCCCGGTACGTACCCGCCTCGCCCGACCCGACGAGGGCGTTGCCACCGAGGGCGACAACGGCGCGTCCTCCCACGCTTGTTGAGGATAGTGGAAATGAAACGTAGGATCGTCAACAGCCGGAGGGAACTTCCGCAGAAGGAGGACGGTGACGCCCGCACCCGCCGACCACGAGCTGGGGGCCGCCCGCGGCCGGTGGAGCGCGGCGGAAGCCCGCGTCTACCCCCTGGCCATGATCAGCGTGCCGGCCTATCAGCAGGCCATCGAGGCGGTGGGCGGATTGCTGGCCTTCTTGCGCGAGGACGTCCATGATCACCAGGGCCTGCTGGCCTTCAGTCGTGACCCGACCGAGGCGCTCACCCGCCTCGATCTCGGTGCCCTGCAGCTCGTCGGGCTGGCCCCCGACGACCTGGTCGCCGCCGCCTGCGCCACCCGCGACCGCGAGATCACCCAGGCAGAGGACCAGCAGCGCCGCGTCGAGGCGTTCGGAGCGGCGCGGGAGTCGGGTGCCTCGTGGGTGGATGTGGCGTCTCCGGCGACCATCGGACTCCTGTCCACCGTGCCCGAGCTCCGCGTTCACCTCGGCCTGGCCCGTGGGGTCCGCACGACGCTGGAGCCCGACCTCGACACCGGAGAACCACAGTGGCGGTTGGTGCCTGTCGACGTCGACCTGGACACCGGCGAGGTGACCTCCCACGAGGGCTCGGAGACCGACGAGTTGGTGGCTCGGGACAGGAGCGGGTGGGACGAGATCCTCCGGCGATTGGCTGGCGAGTGGGGTGTGGAGGTTGACGCTCGCCATCACCCATAGTAAATGTCGCTGGTCATGATCCGACACGAGGATCCCGCACACGACGATCTGGCGGCGGTGGTCCTCCGGCTGCAGTCGGAAGGGCTGAGGGTGGCGGTGGCCACCGAGGGTCGTCGCGGTGGAGCCGGGCCGTCCGATGTCGGCATGATCTGGGTGGAGGACCTCGCGCTGACGCTCGACACCGACCCGGAGCGGACGCTGCACTCGCCCTTCGAGCTCCGCGGGGACGAGACGCGAGGCGATGGTCCCGTCGGCGGTGTCGCCATCTACGAGCACGGCCGCCGGGTGGCCGGCGCCCGGACCCAGCCCCGCCCGCGCTTCTACGACCTGGAGACGGCCGAGGGCGTCCCGTACTGGAAGATCGCGCTCCTCCACCTCGACTCGCTGGCCAGCACCGTCCTCCAGACCTGCGCCTACTGGGGGAACGACGACCAGTGCACCTTCTGCGGTATCGGCGTGTCGCTCGCCTCCGGCCGCACGATCGCCAAGAAGACGCCGTCCCAACTCGCCGAGGTGGCGGTGGCGGCGCGGGACCTCGATGGCGCCGTGGACGTCACCCTGACGACCGGGAGCACACGCGCACCCGACCGAGGCGCCCTGTACGTCGGGCAGTGCGCCCAGGCGGTCAAGGAGGCCAGCGGTCTGCCGGTCGAGGTGCAGTTCGAACCGCCAGAGGATCTCGACGTCATCGACCGCGTCCACGCGCTGGGCGCCGACACTGTCGGCATCCACGTCGAGACGTTCGACCCGACCGTGCTGGAAAGGGTCGCTCCGGCCAAGGCCCGAACCGGCATCGCGCGCTACTTCGAGGCCTGGGAGCGGGCGGTGGCGCTCTTCGGCCGGGGCCAGGTGACCACCTACGTCATCATTGGCATGGGTGAGGATCCCGACCTCGTCGTCGAGGGATGCCGGCGCGCCATCGACGCCGGGGTCTACCCCTTCGTCGTGCCGCTGCGGCCGGTGGCCGGGAGCCTCATGGCCGACTGGTCGCCCCCCGACCCGATCGACGTCGAGCGCATCGCCCGTCGCGTGGCCGCCCACCTCGAGGGCGGCGGCATCGGCTCGGGCACGGCGAAGGCCGGGTGCTCGCGCTGCAACGCCTGCTCCCCCATGGCCGCGGTGGAACGCCACCTCCAGATCGGCCGCAAGCCCACGGTCGCCGTCGCCGGTGGCTGAGCCGACGGCGATCGCCGCCCCGGCCGCCGAGTGCCGCCTCGTTGACGACGCATGGAGCCTCCACCACCACCATCGGATCCGCGCGGAGGTCTTCGTCGAGGAGCAGGGGCTGTTCGACCCCGACGACCGGGACGGGCATGACGACGATCCGTCCACGCTCAAGGTGCTGGCCCTGTGGGACGGCCAACCGGCCGGGACAGTGCGCCTCTACCCGCTGGAGCCGAGCAGCCTGCTGTGGCAGGGCGATCGCCTGGCCGTCGCCCACGCGTACCGGCGGCACAGCACGGGCGCACCGCTCGTGCGCTTCGCGGTCGCCACGGCGGGCCGCCTGGGCGGGCAGCGCATGGTCGCGCACATCCAGCCGGCCAACGTCGGCTTCTTCCGACGTCTGGGATGGCGAACGGACGGGCCGAGGGAGATCTACGTCGGTGTGGAGCACCAGCCGATGGTCATCGATCTGTAGCGAGGGGGACGGCCCCGTTTGGGGGTGGCAGCCGGGTGATCCCCTCGGAGCGGAGATCGATCAGCTCGGACGACTCGTCCCCCCGCCGGAGGGCGACCACCCCACTGCCGTCGATGGTGCCGAGTGGCGCGTACGTCAGGCCGCGGTCCTCGGCTGCCGTCGCGATCGTCGCTGCTTCGGCCGGCGGGCCGCACACGAGGAACACCAGACACGGGAAGCACACCAGCCACTCGAGCAACCCGACTCCAGCGGGAACGGGAACGTCGTCGAGGTCGAGGACGACACCGGTTCGGGTGGGCTCCAGCAGCATCGCCAGGCTGCCGAGCAGCCCCGCCATGCTCACGTCCTTGGCCGCCACGCACGATCCGTCCCCGGCCAGCGCCGCCAGCAGGCGGACGTCCCCGGCGAGGCGGTCGCCCCGCTCGTCGAAGGAGGGGAAGAACGGGAAGTCGGACCGCATGGTGCCTTCCAGGCAGCCGAGCAGGCCGAGTTGGTGACCGGGCCGGACATGAGTGGCCGAGAGCACGGGGCCGGGGCAGCGGCCCAGCGCGAACGCGGAGAGCGCGGTGCGGTCAGGGCTGCGGGTCAGGTGCCCGCCCACCACCGGCACGTCGTACAGGGCCGACGCGAAGCGCATGCCCTCCAGCGCCGCCCGGCAAGTGGCGTCGTCCCCGACCAGGGTGTCGACCACGGCGAGGGGAACGGCGCCCATGGCGGCGACGTCGTTGACGTTGGCCAGCACGGCGGCGACGCCGGCGCCGTACGGGTCCCGCTCGACGAACGCGGGCAGGATGGCCTCACCGCAGACGACCAGCGAGTCGTCGCCGGCCCGCACGACGGCACCGTCGTCCCCCGGTCCGGTCAACCAGTCCGGGCGACCGAGCACCTCGCCGACCTGGCCGATGCTGGCCTTGGACGTCCAGCCCCCGCTGGAGCGCACGGCGGCGATGATGGTGCGCAGGTCGTCACGGTCGCCGCTGCCGTGGTCCTGCATGGTTGAACGATAGTAGGTGACCGTTTACCATAAGAGACATGGGCCGGCCGACGTTCCTCGACCTGGAGCAACGCCCGGCCAAGCCACGCTCACACGGCATCACCGCCGTGATCGACGGCGGGCTGCCGGTGGAGGACGTGGACGCCGTCCTGGACACCAACGCCGGCTTCATCGATCTCTGGAAGCTCGGCTGGGGCAGCTCCTACCTCGATCCCCGGCTGGCGGCCAAGCTCGCGGTGTTGCGCCGCCATGGCGTGGCCCCCTGCCCCGGAGGCACCCTGCTCGAGATCGCCGCCCTCCAGGACCGAGTCGACGCGTTCTTGGAATGGGCGTTGGAGTGCGGGTTCCCGTTCCTCGAGGTGAGTGACGGCCTCGACCTGCTCGGCGCCGAGCGCAAGGCGGCGCTCATCCGGCGCGTCGGAAGCTGCGTGCCCGTCATCGCCGAGGTCGGCACCAAGGATCCGCAACCGGCGCTGACCGCCGGCGCCTGGGTCGAGCTCGCCCTCGCCGACCTGGACGCCGGGGCGACCTGGGTGATCACGGAGGGACGCGAGAGCGGCACCGTGGGCATCTACGGGCCGGACGGCCGAGTCCGAACGGACGTGGTCGAGGCTCTGGTGGAGCGCGTCGGGACGGAGCGGCTGATGTTCGAGGCGCCGCGCAAGGACCAGCAGGCATGGTTCGTCAACCACGTCGGATCGCAGGTCAACCTCTCGAACGTGGCCCCGCGGGACGCGATGGGGCTGGAGGCGCTCCGCCTCGGGCTGCGGGCCGACACCACGGCGTCCGCCCTGCTACGGCAGATCCCGGTCCGATCCTGAGGGCGGGCGTGGGCAACCTCGTTCCCGGCGCCTACCGGCAGGTCTCGGTCAGCGATGTCGACGTGCCCCTCACCGAGGACGCGCTGGTGGCGCACTTCCTGGGTCGGGAGTGCTACCGCAGGACGCGCTACGTCGTGGCGGTCGGCGCTGGCGGCCACGCGCTGGTCGAGGTGGAGCTCGACGACACCGGCCCGTTGTTCTCCCCTGCTCGCCGGGTGACCGTGCTGGCCGGTCCGGACGAGACGGTGCTCGTCCGCCGTCCCGACACCGACACCGGCGTCCCCTCACAGCTCGCCCGCGTCGCCGCCGAGCATCCGTCGGCCCGCTGCGTGGTGGTGGAGGGCCGATACCACCACGTGAACTTCCTGCTCGACCCGGAGCCCGTGGTGGTCAGGGTACGGGAGGTGGTACCGCCCATCCCGGCCAAGCTCGTGGACCAGGCCCAGCGAGTCCTGGACGTGGCCGAGGAGCTCCCGCCCGTGCTGCTCCAGCCGGAGCTCGTCGATCTCGCCGCGCTGGCCCCGCCCCAGGGCGACGTGCTGCTGCCCTGCCGCGGCTCCGGCATCACGGTGCCGAGCGGTGCCACCTGGTACCTCGATCAGCGCCCGCCGCCGCAGGAGTGGACGCTGCTCGGCTGTGCCCGGTCGCAGGAGATCCACCGGTGGTTCTACGGAGAGCGCCCGCCGACGATCGACTTCTGTCCCCGCGCCCGGCCCGACGCGGGACAGGGCCCCGTGCTCACCAAGTGCTGCCTCCTGGAGGACCGCATCGAGCTGGAGGGCAGCGGCCGGGACCAGCGGGCCGTCGTGCCCTGGGGGGCCACATTGGAACAGGTGCGGGAGGCTCTGCGCGCGCTCGCCCACCAGGCGGTGCCGGCGTGGGCGCCCGCCTGAGCGACAGCGCGGAGTACGCGCACCTCTGGGGCACGGACGAGGCGAGGGCGGTCTTCGACGACGACGCCCGCCGGCAAGCCTGGCTCGACATCCTGGTGGCACTCGCCCAGGCCCAGGCCGAGTTGGGCATCATCCCGGCCCCGGCGGCGGCGGGCATCGCCAGGGAGGCACGGATCGAGAAGCTGGACGTCGACTTCCTGGCGGCCGAGACGCGCCGGACCTCGCACTCGACACTGGGCCTGATCCACGCGCTCCAACGAGTGCTCCCCGACGACGCCGCGGAGTTCGTCTACTACGGCGCCACCGTTCAGGACCTGACCGACACCTGGACGGTGCTCGCCGCCCGGCGCGTGATGGGGCTGGTGTGGCGGGACCTCCGCGCGCTCGCCGCGCTGCTGGTGGACCTGACCGAGCGCCACCGGAGCACCGTGATGCCCGGGCGCACCCACGCCCAGCCCGGAGCGCCGGTGACCTTCGGGTGGAAGGTGGCGTCATGGGCCGACGAGATCGTCCGCCACCTCCAGCGGCTGGAGGACGGTCGAAGGCGTTGGCTGGTCGGCCAGCTCGGCGGTGCGGTCGGCACCCTCGGCTTCTTCGGTGAGGTCGGGCCCGAGCTGCGCTCCCGGTTCTGCCACCGCCTCGGCCTGGCCGACCCCGGCATCAGCTGGCTCACGAGCCGGGACCGGTGGGCGGAGCAGGCCGGGCTGCTGGCCCTCGTCACCGGCACCCTGGCCCGCATCGGCAATGAGGTCATGGAGCTCCAGCGCGATGAGATCGCCGAGCTGCGGGAGCCCACCCGGGAGGGCGTCGTCGGCAGCATCACCATGCCCCACAAGCGCAACCCCGAGCGCAGCGAGCATCTCGACACGATCGCCCGACTGGTCAGAGCGCAGACCGCGGTGCTGCTGGAGGGCGTGGTGCAGATCCACGAACGCGACGGCCGGGCCTGGAAGGCGGAATGGTTGGCCGTGCCCGAGGTCTGCCTGCTGACCTCGAGCGCGCTGGCGCTGGCCCTGGACCTGGTGGCCGGCCTCGAGGTGGATGCCGAGCGGATGCGGGCCAATGTGGAGACCGGCCGGGGCCGGTTGTCCTCGGAGCGGGTCCTGGGTGCCTACGCCCAGCGAGTGGGAAAGCACCGGGCCCAGGCCGAACTGCAAACGATGCTGGCCGGCGCCGTGGCCGACGATCTGGTGGGCGCGGTGACCGCGGCGGGGATCATCTCCGGCGAGGAGTTGCAGACGCTGGTGACCGATGTCCGGATTCCCACCGCCGAGCACGATGCCGACGTCGTCGCGGCGCGGGTCCGGGCCTATCTCGCCGCCACTCCGGACCAGTGGCCATGAACGCCGCCGGCGCGCCGGCTCCCGAGCTGGTCGAGGCCGGCTTCGCGTACGAGATCGCCTGGGCGGGCATCCTTCACGATGGTCTCAACCTGGCCGACATGGCGCACCTGCTGCAGCAGCACGGCCACGGGATCGTGCCGGACGATGACGCGGAAGCGCTGGCCGCGGTGCTACTCGAGGCCGACTCGGTCGAGGCCGACGGGTTCGGCTATGACGCCGCCGCCGGGGAGCCGTACAACTCGCGGGAACGGGTCTTCACCGGTCGTCTGGGGGACACCGCGGGATGGCTGCACGCCGGCCGGCCCCGACGGGAGGCGACGCGTGTCGCCTTCCGCCTCCATCTCCGGCGCCAGGTGTGCAACCTCGTCCTGTCCGCGGCGCGGCTGGCCCGGGCCCTGGCCGAGCGTGCGCACGAGCATCGAGACACCCTCTTCGCCGACCACACGTACCTGCAGCAGGCGCAGCCGTCCACGATCGGGCACTACCTCACTTCGTTCGCCTACCCCGTGCAGCGGGACGCCGCCCGGCTGCTCGAGATCGTCACCTGGATCAACGGCAGCCCCGGCGGTGCCGGTTGCGTCAACGGCAGCCGGCTGGTGACCGAACGGACATCGTTCGCCGCGTCGCTGGGCTTCAGCGAGGTCATCGTCAACACCCGCGACGCCATGTGGCAGGTCGACGGGCTGGTGCAGCTCGCGGCGACCGCGTCCAGCCTCGCCTGTACGCAGACCTCGCTGGCCGAGGACCTCGAGATCTGGGCCAGTTCCGAGTTCGACTACGTCGACCTGGCCGACGGGTTCAGCCGCTCCAGCGTGCTCATGCCCCAGAAGCGCAATCCCTACGCGCTGTCGATGATCCGCGGAACCGCCGGGCTGGTCATCGGAGGGCTCACCGGATTGCTGGCGATCCAGAAGAGCCCGTCGGCGCGAAGCGACTCACTCATCTTCGTCTACGGCGAGCTCCCCACCCTGGTGGCGCACACCCACCGGATGACCGATCTGACCGCCGGCGTGGTGGAGACGCTCGTCATCAACGAGGCCCGGATGCTCGACCGGCTGGAGCACGGTTTCAGCCAGGCCACCGATGTCGCCGAGGAGGTCATGCTGCGCACCGGGCTCGACTACCGGCGCGCGTACCAGGTGGTGGGGCAGGCGGTGCGTGACCTCGCCGCCGACGGGCGCGTCGCCGCTGACCTGACGCCCTCCGACCTCGATGCGGCCGCCCGCTCGGTGCTGGGACACCCCCTGGAGATCACCGCCGCCGACCTGGCTGTGGTGCTCGATCCCGCTGCGGTGGTGGCCTCCCGCACCGGGACGGGCGGCGCGGCGCCGGGCGCGGTCGATGCGATGGTGTCCGAGATCCGCGCCACGGCCGAGCGGCTCCAGGTGGCGGCCGACGGGCTGCTCTCGCGTTTCGACGGCGCCGAGGCCGAGGTGAGGGCGCGCACCCGCCGGCTGGCCGGTGGGCGGCGGGGACCGTGAGCTCCACCACCGACGGTCCCGGACGTGTCGTCCCCGCGCTGCCGGAGTCGGCCGCCGTGGTGAACGTGGGGCTGTCCCGCTTCGCCGACGCCGTCGCCGCGCAGGGCTACCCGCTGGCCACGGTCGACTGGCGGATCCCGGCCGAGGGCGACCCGCAGCTCGTCGCCGCGCTGCGCCGCCTCTACGGCCCCCGGACCGCCGCCATCGACGCGGCCAACGCCGAGGTGCTCCGCCGGCTCGACGAGGGCCATCCTCGCGCCGTCGCCGTCGCGCCCGCCGGGGAGACCGTGCCCGGCCTGGAAGGCCGCATGCTCCTCCACTGCGGCCCGCCCGTCGACTACGCGGAGGCCTGCGATCCACTCCGCCGCTCGATGCGGGCCACGGTGGTCGCCGAGGGCTGGGCCGCCACAGTCGAGGAGGCGGGCCGACAGCTCGCCGACGGTGAGGTGGTACTCGACGCCGCGCACCGCCACCAGACCGTGGTCCCGATGGTGACCGCGCTCGGCCCCTCACAGCCGGTCTGGGTCGTCGAGAGCCCGGAGACGCCGCCTGCGTTCGCGCCGGTCAACCAGGGACCAGGCGAAACGCCATGGTTCGGGCGCGAGACGCCGGCCGCCGTCGAGCGCCTGCGCTTCCTCGCCGACGCCGTCGGCCCCGTGCTGGCCGATGCCGTCGCCGGCCACGGCCCCGTCGACGTCCTCGGCCTGGCCGCCCAGGGGGTGCAGATGGGCGACGACGTCCACATCCGGGTGCAGGCCACCACCAACCTCTTTCTCCGCAACCTCCTACCGCATCTGGTGGCCTCGGACCACCCCGCTCGGGTGGACGTGGCGCGATTCCTGTCGGCCAACCACCTGTTCTTCCTCACGGTGGCCATGGCCGCAGCCCGCGCGCTCACCGACTGGGCGGCCCTTGTGCCGGGCTCGTCCATCGTGACGGCCCTGGCCCGCAACGGCACCGAGTTGGGGATCCGGCTGGCGGGCTCGAACGAGTGGCACCTGTGTGCCGCTCCGCCCATCGGCCAGGCGCTCTACTACGCCGGTCAGGGCCCGGAGACCAGTGCTCGGGACGTCGGGGACAGCGCGGTGCTGGAGCTGGTCGGCCTCGGCGGGTCCGCGGCGGCCGGGTCCCCTTCGGTGGCGGCGTTCGTGGGCGGCACGATGGCCGACGCCGCCGCGATGACGGGACAACTCGATCAGATTTGCGCCGGGCGGAGCAGCCGCTTCACGCTGCCGACGCTGGGCTGGCGCGGCACCCCCCTCGGCGTCGACGTGCGCAAGGTGGTGGAGCTTGGCATCACGCCGAGGGTGACGACGGGCATCCTGCACGCGTCGGACGGCTCCGGACAGGTGGGCGCCGGCGTCGCCACCGCACCCGTCGAGTGCTTCCGGGCCGCGCTGTTGGCGCTGGACCGTGACGTTGATCCTTGACGCCGGGGAGGGCTGGTTCGCGCTCGGCTCGACGCGGGCCGAAGGGCGGGTGCTGGCGGCGTTCGACCGGGCCGTCTACGTGGACGTCGTCGCAGGGACCCTGGCTCTCGTGGGACCCTCGGTGCCGCCGGGTCCGCTGCACCTCCGCCTGGCCGAGCTACCAGCGGCGGCGCCGGGCCAGCAGCTCCACCTGGACTGGACCGGCGCGGCGCACTGGCGCCCGCTGGGCCTCGATGCGGAGGCGCTGGCCCACGCCGCCCCGACCGGGTTCGCACTGTTGGACGGCTGGACGGCGTCCCCGCTGGCCGCGATGGTCGACGAGATAGAGGCTGCGCACGCGGCGGGCGGGCTGGCGACCGTCGTGGATCGCCTCGGCGGTCGGGGGCCTGGGCTCACCCCATCAGGCGACGACGTCCTGGCCGGCATGGTGCTGGTCCTCGCATTGGCCGGGGCCTCACGCGAGGAGCTGCGGGGTGTCGAGCACGCGCGCACCCATCCGATCTCGCTGGCCTTCCTCCGCTGGGCGGCTCGCGGTCAGGCAGTGGAACCGGTTCATCGCCTGCTCGCCGCGGTCGTCGATGGCGACCGCGCCTCGGTCCGGCGACACGAGGCGGCGGTAGCCGCGCTCGGCCACACCTCGGGAGCCGACCTCCTCCTCGGAGTGTGGCTCGGCCTCCGACACATCACCGCCGGCTCGACCCGCATCACCCACGCTCGCCTCCCGATGGCGTGACCATCTGTTGTGGCCGCCGATTCCTCGGGGGGAGGCTTGCGGCCGCAACAGCTCAGCGGCTGAAGCGGTCACGCCAGATCGTGCTCAGCGCGATCGGCGTGACCAGTTCCCTTACCGTAAGGCGGCGCGCCCGGCGTAGGTGTGGGAGCAGCTCGCCGGCGACCACGCCGGGCAGTGTGGCAGGCCGTCGTCGCAGGGGTCAGGTGAGCTTGGCGATGTTGGCCGCCTCGGCGGCGTCGGGCCCCGTCTTCAGGAAGGCCTCGATCATCTCGCCCGCCACGGTCGGGCTGGTGAGTCGCAGACCGAAGGCCAGCACGTTGGCGTCGTTCCACCGACGGGCCCCCCGTGCTGTCTCGGCGTCGGTGCACAGCGCGGCCCGCACGCCGGGCACCTTGTTGGCCGCCATCGAGACGCCGGTCCCGGTCCAGCAGCACACCACGCCCCGCTGGCAACGCTGCGAGGCCACCAGCTCACCCACCCGGCGGCCGACATCAGGCCAGGGGTCACCGTCGCCGGCCTCCTCTACCTCGTGACCGCCCTCCAGCAGCAGCCGCCGGACGTGGTCGCTCAGCTCGGTGCGCTCATCCGTGCCAAAGGCGATGCGCATGCACAAAGGATCGCGCTCGCAGCCCTCGGCCGTCACCGCCTCGCCGAGTTGCCCACCGTCGTCGCCGGCGGAGTCGTTTGTGTCGGAGCACGCCGCGCTCAGCGCGGCCATCGTCGACACAAGCACGTGGTGACGTCGGTCAGAACGGCCGGAGCGCGAGCCAGATCGCCTTCATGGGTAGCTCGCCGGGGTTGCGCCACCGATGTGGTCGGTCCGTGCGGAAGTGGAGGGCGTCGCCCTCCCCGAGGGTGAACCGCTCCCCGTCCACGTCGAGCTCGAACACCCCTTCCACTACGAGCACCAGCTCCTCACCGGGGTGCTCCATGGGCCGGTGGCCGCTGTTGGCGCCGGGTTGCACTTCGGACACGGCTCCGGCCATGAAGAACCGGCCGTAGGGCCCCGAGATCCCGGCCAGATCGATGCCCTGGTGGGCGGTGAAGACCGGCCGGCGAGCGTCGGCCGGGATGAAGGCCACTGGCCGGTTCTCCGTCTGGTCCTCGTTGACGAAGTACGAAACTGGACGGTTGAGCGCCCCGGCGATCTTCAGCAGCGTCGTGATGGTCGGCACCATGCCCGATCGCTCGATCTTGTGGATGGCGGCGGCCGAGACGTCGGCCCGGTCCGCGAGTTGTTGGAGTGACAGGCCGCGCTGCACCCGCAGCTCGCGCAGTTTCGGCCCGATTGAGCTGACGATCTGCTGCAGGCCGCCAGCGCCCTCACCCTCGAGGCGTTCCGCGGGTTCCGCCCCGTCGCCGGACGGCTGCCTGGCCATGAAAACCCATCATAGGAAAGTGTCTACGATGTAGCCGATAGTGAACGGCCCGAAGGGCTCCACACGACGCCGATTCGATCGCACCGGGGGATCACAAGTGGCAACGAGGACCGTCATCGTCGGGGGTGGAGCCGCCGGCATCGGCGCCGCCGGCGCGTTCAAGGGGACCATGCCCGCCGGCGAGGTCGTCGTGTTCACCGAGTTCGAGGACGCGGCCTACAGCCCCTGTGGCATCCCGTACGTCCACGGCAAGGAGATCCCCAACTTCGAGTCGCTGTTCCTGGCTACGAAGGAGCAGTACGCCAACCAGGGGATCGACATCCGCTACGAGACCATGGTCACCGGGATCGACCTCGATGCCGGGAAGGTCGGCGTCGAAGGCCAGGCTGACGTGGGCTTCGACCGCCTCATCGTGGCCACCGGGTTCGACTACGCCGACCCGGGCGTGCCGGGCGGTGACCTGGAAGGTCTCTACTACGTCAAGAACATCCGCCGGGCCATGGAGTGGGACACGGTGCTCGACTCCGTCAAGACGGCCGTGGTGGTCGAAGCGACACCGCTCGGCCTGGAGATGGTCACCGCGCTCGCCCATCGCGGCATCGAGACCCACGTGATCGATCACCGCCCCTGGCCCCTTTCCGACCTGGCCGACCCGGACATCGTCGAGCCGGTGCAGCAGGCCTGGGCCGACGCCGGCGTCCACATGCACTTCGGGGTGAGCCTGGCGGCCTTCACCGGCGAGGGGGCCATCAGCGCCGTGGAGACCTCGGCCGGCACCATCGCCGCCGACCTCGCCGTGGTGTGCACGAAGAAGGTGCCAAACAACACGCTGGCGAAGGCCGCCGGGCTGGTGCTCGGCCCGACCGGCGGCGTGGTGGTCGACAACCGGATGGCCACCTCCAGGGAGGGGGTCTTCGCGGCCGGCGACTGCACCGAGATCCCCCTCGGCGTGACCAACGTCGGCGTGCAGGGGCTCACCGGATCGCACGCCTACTCCCAGGGCAAGGTGGCGGGCACCAACGCCGGAGGGGGATCGCGCACCTACCAGCCGGTCTACATCCCCTGGGGCCTGATGACCGGCGCCCTCATGATCGGAGGCGTGGCCTTCGGCGAGACGGCCGCCGACGCGCTCGGCATCCCGTACGTGCTGGGCGTGGCCGAGGGCATCTCGCGGGCCCGGTACTTCCCCGGCGTCATGAAGCTGAAGGTGAAGCTGCTGGCCGAGCCCGGCACGCTGCGCCTCATCGGCGCGCAGATGATCGGCGGTGAGGGGATCAAGGAGCGGGCCGACTTCCTGGCCATGGCGGTGAAGACCGGGATCACGCTGGAGGACCTGGCTTTCATGGAGAACGTCTACTCGCCTCCCATCGGCGCGCTCAACGAGCCCATCGCCTTGGCGGCCCAGAACGCACTCGGTCGGCTGGCGAAGTGAACGCCGTGCGCTTCCCGGCCTGGCTGCGGGCCAACGCCGAGCACTACCTCCTCGTGGCCGCCCAGCAACGGGTTGCCCGCCGGCACGGCATGCCGGCGCCCAGCCCTCCCGTGACGCTCAAGGACCGCGGCTTCCTCACCTTCTTCGTCCCCATCTACCGCCGGCTGCCCTGGGGTCTGCGCCGGACGGTGCTGCAACTCATGCCGGGAAGCCATCGCCGCACGTGGGTGCCGAGGGAGCGCAAGCCTCTGGGCCCGGCCGTGTGAGGCGCGAGGACCAGATCGACCAACATCACCAGACCACCAAGGAGCAGCAAAGGAGACCCATGCCGAAAACCGTCAACAATCCCATCCCGGCCGAAGGCGAAGTCCTGTTCAACGTCGAAGAGAAGATCTTCGAGGACATCCAGGCCAATCCGGGCGAGAAGGCCTTCGTCTTCATCCACACCGTGCCCTACGAGGGGTCGGTGGCGCTGGTGAACCTGCTCACCTCGACCCGCCTGGTGCGCAAGGGCTTCGACGTCAGCATCGTCCTGTACGGGCCGGGCGTACTGCTGGCCTCGGGCACCCGCGGCTTCCCCGCCGTGGGGGCGGAGGCCTTCCCGGGCCACATGGCCATCAACAACCAGATCAAGACCCTGCTGAAGGAGGGCGCGACGATCTATGCCTGCCGGTTCGCCATGGGCGCCCTCTACGGCTTCCGCGAGGATGACCTGATCCCCGGTGTGAAGGCCTTCCACCCGCTCGACGTGCTCGACTCCGCCCTCACCGCGTGGCGGGCCGGCGCGTTCCAGATCAACACCTGGACCGTCTGAGCACGGTCACCCACGTGGTCACGCCGGCTCGAGGCGGGTGACGATCTCGGGCCGGCGGGCCAGGGTGTTCGATACGTAGCAGACGCGGCGCGCCTTCTGGAGTAGGGCATCGGTGTCGATCCCACTCGTCTCCTCCAGGTGCACGGTGACGGTCACAGACGAGAACGACGGTCCGTCGTAGGTGGCCACCACCTTCACGCGCACCGGGCCGACCTCCACGCTGTCGCGCCGAGCAACGTGCGCCACGGCCAGCGCGAAGCACGACGCCAGCCCCATCAGCAGGTATTCCGTCGGCATCGGGCCCATGTCGGTGCCGCCGACAACCGGCGGCTCGTCGACCTCGGCCTCGAACTGGCGCACCCGAACCTTGGCGTGGTAGCCGTCGATCACCTGGGCCTCGACGGTGGCGCTGGTGCGCGCCGCGCTCACCTCAGGCGCTCGCGGTCAACGGTGCGCGTCGTCGTGATGCTCGTGGTCGTGATGGTCGTGGTCATGCCGGTGGTCGTGGCCGGCGGGGCGGCCCGCGAAGGTCAGCGCCCGGGCGTCCAGCTCCGACGGTGCGACCACGGCGCGCTCGTCCAGCAGGGCTTGCAGCGCCTCGAACCAGCAGTCGTAGTAGCGGTAGCCCTCGCCGCCGGGATGCGCCGCCTCCCAGCGGCCGACGGCGGCGATGAGCTGGTCCTTGAAGTCGTCCCAGGGGAACAGTCCGGCCTGGTGGAGGGCGATGGTCATCCCGAACACCCGGCTCTCCCACGGCTGGCTGAACACCAGCTCGCCGTTGCTCCGCGGTGGCGCGGACGGGCCGTCCAGGTCCAGCCCCACGGGCAGGTCGCCCTCGCCCACGACGCTCAAGCGTGTCGTCCGGTCACAGGGCCGCGCCGTCGCCGCACCTCCGGTTGCGAGGCGAACATCACAGGGCCGGTACCCGCCCGACGCCGACCATCGCATCGCGGGTCACCAGCGCCTGCAGGTCCTCTTCGGACGCCCCGTCGGTGCCCTCGGGCCGCTCGGGGAGCACGAAGTAGCGGACTTCGGAGCTGCTGTCCCAGACGCGGATCTCGACGTCTTCGGCCAGTGGCAGGCCCATCTCGGCCAGCAGTGCCCTCGGCTCCCGGACCATGCGGGCCCGGTAGGCCGGGTCCTTGTACCACGCTGGCGGGAGGCCCAGCACCGGCCACGGGTAGCACGAGCACAGCGTGCACACCACCACGTTGTGCACCTCGGGCGTGTTCTCCACGACGATGACGTGTTCGCCCTGCGGCCCGCTGAAGCCGAGCTCGGCGATGGATCCCGTCCCGTCCTCGAGGAGCCGCGCCTTGTACTCGGGGTCGGTCCAGGCCTTGGCCACGACCTTGGCACCGTTCATCGGGCCGACGTCGTTGACGTAGCGGTTGATGACCCCATCGACCACCTTGGGATCGATGAGCCCCTTCTCCAGCAGGAGGGACTCCAGGGCCTCGGCGCGAAGGGCGGGGCCAGGGAACTCCTCGGCCCGGGGCTCGGCGGTCATGTGGTCTCCAGATAGCTCTCGTAGAGGTCGATGGTCAGCACGAAGGGCTCGGCATCAGGGCCCCACAGCTCCGTCGAGTCGAACGCGACCGCGTAGACCGGCTGCGCGTTCTCACCCTCGAAGTGGGCGTTCGTGTCCGGCAGGACCTGGCTGGGTTGGACGGCGGTGACCGTGCCGACGCGCCCCCGGACGTAACGGGGAAGGCGGGTGTGGCCGGCGGGGCCCGTCGACCGGGCCCGTACCTGTTGGCCGACGGAGTACGCGGGCTCCACGTCGATCGTGCGCAGCGACCCCGCCGCCGTCGGCTGGTAGTCCGGCTTGTTCAGGACCGGTTCCGGCGGCTCGTCCACGTCCTCGCCCCTGAGACGGCGGGCCCGTGCTTCGACCGCGCCGGGCGCGAGGACGCCGCTGTCCACCAGCATCGTCTCGACCGCGCCCAGCCAGCGCCCGTAGTAGCCGTCGACCAGATAGTCGTAGGGATGCTGGCGGTCGATGGCGTGTCGCATCGTGTCCAGGTTGGTACCGGACAGGCGGGCCGAGAGCGCCCCGAACGCGAAGGCCTTGGCCTCCCACGGTTCCTGGAAGACGGGCTCGTCCGGGTCGATGCCAACCGAGCCCCAGCCCTGCGTACCGCCCATGTCGTGGATCCCGTCCACCCGACCTCCCTTCCCGTGACCGTTGCTGATGGTAGATCCGCCGTGTCGTATAGGTGAAGCGCATCGGTCGGCCCGCCCGGGTTGATCCCGCTTGTGTCGGTGAACTCCGCGCCCGGCGCGGTTCTGCCCGACACAAACTCCGTCAGGCGTCTCGTGCCAGCTCGGTGTCCAGTGCTACGGCGGCGCGCCAGCAGTCGTGGTAGGTGTTGTAGAGCGGGGCGGGGGCGATGCGGATGATGTTCGGCGGGCGGTCGTCGCAGCGCACCCGATGGCGGTCGAACAGCGACTCGCACAGCGAGACCGCGTCGTCCACGACGACGCTCAGCTGCGCGCCGCGCCGCTCCGGATCGCGGGGCGTCACCACCTCCAGGGGCCGGCGGGTGGCCACCGCGTCGAGGACCTTCTCCAGGAACCCGGTGAGGCGCACGCTGCGGGCCCGCAGTGCGTCCATGCCCACCCGGTCGAACAGCTCCAGCGACACCCGGACCGGGGCCATCGAGAGGATGGGCGGGTTGGACACCTGCCAACCCTCGGCGCCGGGCTGCGGGTCGAAGGCGAAGGGCATGTCGAAGCGCGAGGTGTAGTCGTGGCCCCACCAGCCGCCCGGGCGGACCAGGGCGGGATCGCGGCCGTGGCGCTCGTGCACGAAACACCCGCCGACGGCGCCGGGCCCGGCGTTGAGGGACTTGTAATGGCACCACACGGCGAAGTCGACGTCCCAGTCGTGGAGGCGCAGTGGCACGTTGCCAGCCGCATGCGCCAGATCCCACCCCATCAGCGCTCCGGCCCGGTGCGCTGCCTCGGTGATGCCCGGGACGTCGAGCAGCGCGCCGGTGCGGAAGTCGACCGCGCTGAGAACCACCACCGCCACCGAGTCGCCCTGTCCATCGAGCCGCTCGGCGACGTCCTCGGTGCGCAGGTGGCGCTCGCCCGACCGGGGGGCCAGGACCACCACCGCCTCGTCGGGGTCGAAGCCGTGTGCCCGCGCCACGCCCATGACCGCATACCGGTCGGAGGGGAACACGTCCGCCTCGATGACGATGCGGTACCGCGTCGCGCTCGGCCGGTAGAAGCTCCGCATCATCAGGTGGAGGTTGACCGTGAGGCTGTTCATCACGACGGCCTCGCCGACGCGGGCGCCGACCAGGCGGGCCACCGTCTCTCGCATGGTCTCGTGATAGGGCGCCCACGGGTAGGCACCCTCCATGTGCCCGTCGACGCCCCGCTCGGCCCAGGCCGACAGCACGTCGTCGACGGCGTCCCTCACGGCGCGAGGTTGGAGGCCGAGGGAGTTGCCGGCCAGGTAGGCCACACCGTCGGGGACGAGGAAGTGGTCCCGATGGCTCCCGAGCGGGTCCTGCGCCTCCAGCTCGGCGGCCAACGCCTCGCCGGCCGGGCCGAGAAGCTCGTCCGGCCGGGGCTCGCCCATCAGAGTTCGGTCCTGACGTCCCACAGCTCGGGGAACAGCACCAGCTGCAACCGCCCCCGGAGGTAGGGCACGCCCGCCGTTCCACCGGTGCCGACCTTCAAGCCGATGATGCGCTCGACGGTCGTCACGTGCCGGAGCCGCCATTGCCGCATGGTGTCCTCCAGATCGAGCAGATCCTCGGCCAGCTCGTACAAGTCCCAGTGCGTCTCCGGCTCCCGGTACACGACGAGCCAGGCCTCGACCACGCTGCGGTGGGGCTGGTAGCTCTGCGACCAGTCCCGCTCGAGCAGCGAGGCATCGATCGGGAGCCCGCGGCGGGCCAGCAGCCGCACGACTCGGTCGTACAGCGACGGTTGGTGCAAGACGGTCTCCAGGCGGGCGAAGCGCTCTGGTTCGTGCCGGAACGGCTCCAGGTACACCGCATCGCGATTCCCGAGCACGAACTCCAGCTCCCGGAACTGGAAGGACTGGAACCCGCTGGAGGTGTCGAGGGCCGCCCGGAAGGCCATGTAGTCGGCCGGCGTCATGGTGGTGAGCACGTCCCACGATGAGACCAGGCCCTGCAGCACCCGCTCGACCCGGGCCATGCTCTTGAAGGCGGGCCCCAGGTCGTCGGCGTCGACCAACGCGGCGACCGTGTGCAGCTCGTGCAGCACGAGCTTCGCCCACAGCTCGGTGGCCTGGTGCTGGATGATGAACAGCAGCTCGTCGTGGGCGTCGGTGCGAGGATGCTGGGAGGACAGCACGGCGTCGAGCCCCAGGTACTGCCCGTAGCTCAGGCGGTCCCGCAGGTCGAGGTGGGCGTCGGCCGCTCCGGCGAAGGAGTCCTCGGGTCGGTCGTCGCTCATGGCACCACCTTGCGCGCCGCGCTGGCCAGGAGGGCGGCCCCGGCCGCTCCCACCGCCGCGGCGTTGGAGAGGAAGCGCCGCTGGGAGGCGGCCCGGCGGCGCGCCTCCGCGTACGGGACGGTCGTGAAGCTGACCAGCTCGTAGAGCGACTCGAACCGGTCGGGGGCGAGGCGCTCCATGGCGTGCTCGATCCGCTTGCCGAACCGGAACACCGGCGAGCCGACCCGGTCGCGCATCTCGACGAAGTTCTCGAGGGCGAGCTCCGCGATGGCGTCGGCGTTGGGCTTGCGCCGCTCGGCGTAGCGCGGCAGCGCCTGATCCCACTCGTCCCCGGTCTCCTCCAGGCAACGACCGAGCTCGACCACGTCCTCGAAGGCGCAGTTCATCCCCTGCCCGAAGAAGGGGACGATGGCGTGCGCGGCGTCCCCGAGGAGGGCCAGACGCCCACGCGTCCATGGCCACATGCGCACCGTCACCAGCGTGCCGACCGGGTTGCGCAGGAACTCTCCGTCGAGGTCCTCGAACAGGCCCGTGGCATCGGGGTAGTCGCGCTCGAACCGCCGGCGGACGGCGTCCGCGGTGTCCAGCCCTGAGAAGCCGGCAGGACCGTCGTAGGGCCAGAAGAGGGTGGCGGTGAAGGACTGGTCGGGGTTGGGCAGAGCGATCATCATCGAGTCGCCCCGCGGCCAGATGTGCAGCGCGCCGGGATCGAGAGCAAAACCGCCCGACCGGTCGGGGGCGATCGTGAGCTCCTTGTAGCCCCAGGGGAGGTGGTCCTGGCGGTAGTCGGCCCGCTCAGACTTCACGATGGCGTCCCTCAGGGCGCTGTAGGCGCCGTCGGCGCCGATCAGGACGTCGTGGGTCGCGCTGCGCTGCCCGGAGGGCCCATCGAGCCTGAGCTCGCCCGTCTCCGCATCGGCGCCGATGGCACGGTGGTCGAAGCAGATCGCCACCCGCTTCTCGTCCTCGGCCGCGTCGAGCAACAGGCCGTTCAAGCCGTGGCGCGAGATGGAGTTGATGGCCTTCGATCCGTCGGCGCTGTAGGCCTGGAACGCCAGTTCACCCGTCCTGTCGTGCATCATGCGGCCCCGCATGGCGAGACCGTGGGCCAACACCGCGTCGGCCAGCCCCACCCGCTCCAGCGCGTCGATCCCCCGCGCCGACAACGCCAGGTTGATCGAACGCCCGGCCGCCCCGGCCGCCCTGGGGTCGGCCCGGCGCTCGTACAACGTGACGTCGTGGCCGCGGCGGGAGAGGAACACGGCGAGCAGTGGGCCGCTCAGGCCCGCACCGGCGATCCCGACGTCAGCCACCGGGCGCCAACCCGAGGAACTCGGCGGCGTTGCCGCCCAGCAGCCGATGCTCGACGCCGCTGTCGAACCGGCACGACCGGATGACCTCGCCCACGTGCTCCTCGCCCAACGGGAAGGGATAGTCCGACCCGAGCAGTACCGAGGACGGGCCCATGACCTCCACCAGGTAACGCAAGGCCCGGGCGTCGTACACCGCCGAGTCCACGCTGAACCGGTCGAGGTAGGTGCTGGGCGGCGCGGTCGAGTGGCCGCGCACGATGTCCCGGCGGTGCCACGCGTTCTCCAGCCGCCCGAGCAGGAACGTGAAGGAGCCACCGCCGTGGGCGAAGCAGACGCGCAGATCCCGGGGGAGCCGATCGAAGCCGCCCCCGAGAATCATCCGGTTGAGCGAGAGCTGCGTCTCGGCCGGCATGGCCACCGTCCACGCCAGCATCCAGTCCTCCAGCCGGCAGCCGCCGAACATGTCCCAGGGATGCACGAACACCGCTGTCCCCAGCGCCGCGCAGTGGGCCAGGAACGTGACCAGGCCCTCGTCGTCGAGATCGCGATCGCCGACGTGGTTGCCGATCTGGACACCCTTCATCCCCTCGGCCAGTGCGCGCTCCAGCTCTCGGCAGGCCAGGTCGGTGTCCTGCAGGGGCACCTGGGCGATCGGGATCAGCCGCCCGGCGCCGCGGGAGCAGAGCTCCAACAGCGCGTCGTTGAAGATCCGGGCGCATTCCATCGCCTGCTCGGCGGGCCGACCGTAGGCGAACAGCACCGGCGTGGCCGACACGACCTGCAGATCCACGCCGTCGCGGTCCATGTCGGCCAGGCGGGCGTCGGGGTCCCAACAGGCGGAGGTGATGGGGCGGAACTCCGAGTGGCCGACCATGACCATCGCGCGGTCGGCGGCGTCGCGCCGCAGCCACGGCCAGTCCGGCGAGCCGAAGCGCTCGGCCAGGTCGGGCCAGGTCTCGGGGAAGAAGTGAGTGTGGAGATCGACGACGGTCACACAGAGTCCTGGCGAGGCAGGGCGTCGGCGGCCAGTGGCGGGTCGGGCAGAGCCCCCCGGCCTGGGTGCAACCAGCCGCAGCCCGGGCAGGTCCGTGCCGCCTCGTCGTCGTAGAAGGCGGCGAACGCCTTCGGCAGATCGTCGACGAGGCTGACCAGCTGCACCTCGCCTCGATGGACCAGCGACGAGCAGCGCGGGCAGTACCACTCGAACCCGTCGACCGCGCCGGCCGGTCGCTGCCGCTCGATGACCATCCCGAGCGAGCCGGGCACGGGGCGTTGGGGTGAATGGCGGACGTGGGCCGGCAGCAGGAACACCTCCCCCTCACGGATCGGGATGTCCCGCGGGGCGCCGTCCTCCCAGACTCTCAGCACCATGTCGCCGCGAAGTTGGTGGAAGAACTCCTCGCACGGGTCGTCGTGGAAGTCGGTGCGCTGGTTCGGGCCGCCCACGACTGTCACGATGAAGTCGCCCTCGTCGAACACCTGGGCGTTGCCGACGGGAGGGCGCAGCCGGTCGCGGTGCTCCTCGATCCACGCGGTGAGGTTGATCGGTTGCATGGTCAGCTCTTCCTCGACCGGTACGCGACCGCCTTGATCTCGATGGCCAGATGCGGGTGTGGGAGCTGGTGAACGGCCACCGTCGTGCGGGTCGGCCCGGAGTCGGCCGAGAAGTACTCGGCGTACGTCTCGTTGTAGCCGGGAAAGTCCTCCATCGTGACGAGAAACGAGGTCACGTCGACGACGTCGGCCAGTGACGCGCCCTCGGCGGCGAGCAGGGCGGCGATGCCGTCCACCACCGCCCGGGTCTGTACGCGGATGTCCCGCCGGACCTGGCCGTCGGCTTCCACCACGGCGCCTGCGACCGTGCCGTCCGCCTGGCGTGCGCTGGTGCCGGAAACGAAGATCAGGTCACCGACGACGCGGAGGTGGGGGTACGCGCCGGCTGGCGGCGGGCGGCCGGCGACGACCACAGCTCTCGATGGCTCCGGCATGTGCACCTCGGCAGTGAACGGATCGGATGTGGCCCCATGATGCCCGATCCGGTGCGTCCGGCTCGGCCGGCGCACCGCAGCGCAGCTGTCGGCATTGCCGAGCGAAGCGAGTAGGAGCCGGCCGAAGCGCAGCGGAGGCCGGCGACGAAGAAACGGACCCGGCGCGTCCGGCTCGGCCGGCGTCAGGCCTTCTCCAGCGTCACGGCGATCGTGCCGCCATCGCGCAAGAGGTCGAGGCGGGTGCCGGTCACCATGAACGTGGTGGCCAGGTCCAGCGCCGCGAGGTAGTCAGCCTCCTGCTTGGAGATCTCCTCGCTCTCGCAGGCCTTCCTGGTCGTGGCCAACGGGCCGATCGTGATGCTGTCGCCGTCGACCGAGTAGGGCCCCGTGAAGTTGTTGCACCCGGCATTGCCGCTCACCTCGGTCTCGGTGAAGTTCGCCGTGAGCGTGACATCACCCAGGACCGACGTGACGGCGTCGCCGGAGTAGTAGCTGGTCACCGTCCAATCGCCGATGATGGCCTCGGCTCCGATCGATGCCTCGTAGGCCAGGAGCACCTCTCCGTCACCGTCCGAGAGGGTGAGCGCCGTCCCCTCGATCGCATACGAGGCCACCCTCGGTAGCCGATCGAGGTAGGCCCTCTCCACTGCGGTTTCCGCCGGACCACAGGCGATCTGCGTGGAGGCGATCTCCGGGCCGATGGTCAGCGCGTCGCCCTCCACGTCGTATGGGCCGGTGTACCGGTTGCACCCACCCTGTCCGGCCACAGTGCCTTCGCTGAACAGGGCCGACACCGCGATATCACCGAGCGGCTCGCCCAGCTCGTCGCCCGCCAGCACCCAGTTGGTTCCCTCGAGCGGAGTGGTGGACGCGCCCGAGTCGCTCGTATCCGCCGTGTCCGCCCCCTCGTCCGATCCGCACCCACCCGCGATCACGAGCGCGACTCCGGCGACCGCGAGCCCGATCCGACCCCGACGCTTGGCCATCGCTGTTCCCCTCTCGTTCGCACGGCGGGACGATGGTAGGGCGTCCGGTGGCAGTTCGGCTGTGCCAGCGGGTCGGTGCGCCAGCCGACCGAGCGCGAGGCTGGGACGCATGTCCACGGACCCGCCCCCCACGGCACCAGGCCCGCCCCCGGCCAAGGGCATGGTGTGGATCCCCGGAGGGAGCTTCCGCATGGGGTCGGCGGCCTTCTATCCCGAGGAGCGGCCGGTGCATGACGTGACGGTCGAGGGCTTCTGGATGGACGAGCTTCCGGTCACGGTCGCGGCGTTCCGGCGTTTCGTGAAGGCCACGGGCCACGTGACGACAGCGGAGGAGCCACCGGACCCCGCCGACTACCCGGACGCCGATCCGGCCCTCATGGTCCCAGGCTCGGGCGTGTTCCGCATGCCACCCGGACCGGTCTCGCTCGACGACGTGACCGGCTGGTGGCACTGGGTGCCCGGCGCGGACTGGCGGCACCCGGAGGGACCGGGCAGCACGCTCGACGGGCGCGACCGGCACCCGGTCACCCATGTCAGCTACGACGACGCGCTGGCCTACGCGGCCTGGGCCGGCAAGGCACTGCCGACAGAGCCGGAATGGGAACGGGCGGCACGCGGCGGTCTCGACGGAGCAGTCTTCGCCTGGGGCGACGAGTTCGCTCCCAAGGGTCGCATGATGGCCAACACCTGGCAGGGCCAGTTCCCATGGGAGAACCGCTGCGACGACGGGTTCGCCGGCACCTCGCCGGTGAAGAGCTTCCCGCCCAACGGCTACGGGCTGTACGACATCACGGGGAACGTGTGGGAGTGGACCGAATCGCCGTTCTCGCCCCACTCCGGCGTCGACCGCACCCGTCCCTGCTGCGGTCCACCCCCGAGCCGCCTTGACGGCGAAGCGCTCCCCCGCCTCGTCATCAAGGGCGGCTCCCACCTCTGCGCGCCCAACTACTGCCTCCGGTACCGCCCCGCCGCCCGCCAGGCGGAAACGCCCGACACCTCGACCTCGCACATCGGGCTTCGCTGCATCGTCCGGGCGTAGGCCGCGTGATCCCCGAGCCCAGGTTCGGCCCTCGTTACGATGCTGCCACGGGCCACATGTGAGGAGAGACCTGATGCGTCGAGGGACGAAGCGTTGGATCCTGTGGGTCGGCAAGGTCTTCGTGCTGGTGATCTATGCGGTGCTGCTGGCCTACGCGGTGATCGTGGGCATGGCCTTCGTGCTGCAGTTGCTGGGCGCGAACCCCCAGTCCGATTTCGCAGACTGGGTCTACCGGGCCGCCGCCAACATCGCCGAGCCCTTCCGGGGCATCTTCCCCGCCACGGAGATCAGCGATCAGTCGACATTCAACGCCTCGCTGCTCTTCGCCCTGATGATCTACCTCGTCCTCGCCATAATCCTGCACGGCATCATCGACTGGCTCACCCGGCACATCGCCGGGATCGATCGTGCGGAGGAGCGGGAACGCCAGCTGGCCGCGGCGGAGGCGCAGCAGGATCGCATCGCCCGCTCCGCGCTCGGAATCACCGCCGAGCCGTCCGCCGCCCCGCCCTCACCGTGGGCAGGGCCGCCGACCGAACCAGTGGCGCCACCACCGCCGCCCGCTCCAGACGACAGCGACTACCCGACGCCGCCCTGAGCGAGGCTGGTGTCCAGGACACCAGGTCAGCGGGTGGCGAGCCAGGCGACGAAGCAGGCCTGCGCGCCGTGATAGGTCATCATCACGGCCAGTGCACCCAGCCGCTCGACGCCGGGACCGCGCCGGGTTGACCGAGTCGGCACCACGAAGCGGCCCCATCCGAGCATGGCGTCGGAGGCGAAGAACAGCGCCGCCGCCACGATCAACCACGGTTCGCCCGTGCACCAGGCGGTGATCGCCATAGCCAAGATCACCACGAGGTAGGCCACCACCGGGCCCAACAGGTTCGGATGGCCGGTCCTGACCGCGCCCAGCAGCGGGGGCCCGACGACGGCCGCCGCCACCACCACGGTGAGAATCCACGGCGTCAGTTCCAGGTCGAGCTGGGCCATGCCGGCGATGTAGGCCAGATGCGCCAGCAGGAACGCGGCCAGCCCGAGCGGGAACCACCGATCCCTGAGCAGGAGGGCCACGTCGCCGACGAGGGACAGCACGAGGGCGATGACGAACCACGTCCGCACCGCGGCCGGGGCGTCGTCGGCCAGGAGCGCCGCCGCGATGAGGGCCACCATCACGCCCGGTTTGCCGATCCAACGAAGTCGCCGATCGTCCCGCACCACGCCGACCCAGTCGACGAGCGCGAAGGCGGCGGCCGCCACGAACGCCACCACCGTCACGGGCCGCGGACCCTACTGCCGTGACCCGGCGGAGCGCTTGGTGCCATCATGGAGGCTGCGGGCGGTGGACGGATGGAGCGGCGGCCTTGGGGCCGTCCCGGAGCCACCGGGAGAATGACACGGACGGAATGAGCCGACGGCCGACGAAACGAGGCTCCGCTGCGGCGGCGTGCCTGGTGATCGTGGGCCTCGTCGCGGCTTGCGCTCCACCTCCCCCGCCGCCGCCTCCTCCTCCTCCACCACCGTGGGCGGCGAGCACCCACACCACGTCCGCGGGCCATGTGGCGACCGATGTCGGCTGCGCCAACTCGAGGGACGCGGCCGGGCTGGAGGCGATGTTCAGCCAGCGGGTGGGGCCGGTGCTGGGGTGGGACTACCAGCACGTCTACCCCCTCGGCCAGGACCGGTGGCTGTGGCTGTTCCAGGACGCCTTCATCGACCATTCCGGGCTGGCCTCCAACCTGCACAACAGCGGCTTCGCCCACAACGCCGCGATGGTGCAGACCGGCGACTGCTTCACTCTCCTCCACGGCGGCACGGCCAGCCGGCCGTCGGCCTTCGAGCCTGGCGCGGGTGAGCAGACCCTCAGCCGTTGGTGGTGGCCGCTCGGCGGCGAGCTCGACGGTGGGGTGCTGCGGGTGTTCTGGGCCGAGATGGTGCACGACCGGATCGAGCCCGCGGTGGGCGACGGCCTGCCCTGGCACCCGGTGCGCACGTGGCTCGCCACCTACTCCACGAACGACCTCGACCGGCTCGAGTTCCGGCCCGCCCCTGGTGCAGCACCTGAGGGCAACGGGGCCGTCCGCCTCTACGGCTACGCAGTGGCCTCAGACGACGCGCACACCTACCTGTTCGGCAACACCTACCAGCAGAACCTCACCCTCGAGGGAGGGTTCTGGGGCGGGCCGCACTCGGCCACGGCGATGTGGCTGGCGCGGGTTCCGAAGGGCCGGCTCGATCTGCGGCCGCGGTACTGGGACGGCACGGATTGGGTGCTCGATCCCACGCGGGCCGCGCCCATCCAGGACCGCTACTGGACCGAGAACCCCATGCAGCCCCGCTTCCTCGACGGCCGGTGGGTGGCCGTCACCAAGGAGAACGGCTTCTGGGGCGACCGACTGGCCCTCGACGTCGCCCCCGACCCGTGGGGACCATGGACGACGGTGTCCGAGGACGTGGTGACGGGCCGCCAGAGCGACCCGCTGCTGAACACCTACCACGCCCATGCCACTCCGTGGCGAGGGCCGGCGGGCGAGCTCGTCGTGTCCCTGTCGCAGAATTCGCGCGACATGCTCAGGGACTCCTATCCCCATCCCGAGCGGTACCGCCCGCTGTTCCTCAGCCTGCCGTTCCCCGACGCCATCTCTTCAACGCTGGAGCGCGCCGCCGGAGTCACCGAACGGCTGGTGCCGGAGCAGCGCGAGAACCGCCGCTGACCCGTCCACCGCGTTCATGGCCGATCCCAACGCGTCAGTGGCAACCAAACCGGCCATGAACGAGAGATGCGACCGGCGTGGCCGCCGCACCTCCGGACCCGGTGCGTCCGGCTTGGCCGGCGCACCGCAACGCGACCCGACGCATTGCCGAGCGAAGCGAGTAGGAGCCGATCAAAGCGCAGCGGAGAGCGGCGACGAAGATCTAGACGTGGAGGAT
>DASTFY010000246.1:0-29066 GCA_035719525.1 Acidimicrobiales bacterium | reverse complement strand
CGGCCATCCGCGACTACATCCACGTGGAGGACCTAGCCGACGCCCACGTGCGGGCCCTCGACTACCTGGCCTCCGGCGGCGAGACCATCGCGCTGAACGTCGGCACGGGCGTCGGTTCGTCGGTGCAGGAGGTGATCGACGCCGCCGAGCGCATCACCGGACGCGCCGTGCCGAGGGAGTACGTCGGCCGGCGGGCCGGGGATCCGGTCTCCCTGTACTCCGACAACGAGCTCGTCACCGCCACCTTGGGCTGGCAGGCATCGCAGGACTTGGACGAGATCATCGCCACCGCTTGGCAGTGGCACTCCACCCACCCTGATCTGTAGCCGCCGCCCGCCGCCCTGGGCCGGACCCACTCCCGTTCTCGTGGGATCGCGTACCCATTCTTGGGGGCGAAACCCCGCGAGAAGCTGCTTCGTGACGTGGCGTTTCCGTTCGTGCGGCCCTCAGGCACGACCTACGGGCATGAAGCTCCCAGGCCAACTCCGATCACTCGCCGGCCGCCAGCACGGACTCATCACCCGCGGCCAGGCCGAGCAGCACGGCATCAGCACGAAGGCGTGGTACCGCGGGTTTGAAGCAGGGACACTCGTGCCCGTCGCGACGCGGGTGGCCGCCCTTCCGGGAGCACCCGCAACGCCCGAGCGACGGATCCTCGCTGCCGTGCTCGCGGCCGGGCCGGACGCCGTCGCCTCCCATCGCTCGGCCGCACACCTGTGGGGCGTAGCCGGGCTCGCTGACGCACGGGTGGACGTGACCTTCACCAACCGCAACCGCTCGGTCTCGATCCCGTGGGTCTGCACCCATACGCCGACCGACCTCGGCGATCTCCGGGCGGTGAGGCGGGCCGGTATACCGACGACGAACCCGCTGCGCGTCCTGGTCGACCTCGGCCAGGTCGCCCCCGAGGCAGTGGTCCGCGCACTCCAGCAGTTCCTGTTCGACGGCTTAGTGTCCCGTCACGCCGTCGCCGGTGTGTTGCAGCGCCACGCTCGTCGCGGCCGCCATGGGATTGGCGCGCTCAGGGACGCGATGGACGCATGGGCCATCGACGACCGTCCGCCAGACAGCGTGCTCGAGCTGCGCATGGCCCGGCTGCTGCGTGATCACGGCCTGCCGCCGGCCGAGTTCCACCGCAGGGTGGCCGGCTACGAGGTCGACTTCGCCATCGACGTCCACCGGATCGTGTTGGAGTGCGACGGCTGGGACGCCCACGGGCGGAACCGCCGGCAGTTCGAGCGCGATCGGGAGCGCGATCCCACGCTGATCGCCACCGGGTGGCTCATCCTGCGCTTCACCTGGGTGCAGATCACCAGGCGACCGGCGTGGGTGGCGACGATGATCCGCCAGGCCATCGCCACCCGCCAAGCGGCCTGAGGATCAGATGCCGATGCGCTGGGCCAGTAGCTCGCGGTGGTAGGTGGGGTCGCCGAACAGCAGCTCGGAGCTCTTGGCTCGCTTGAAGTAGAGGTGGGCCGGGTGCTCCCAGGTGAAGCCGATGCCGCCATGGATCTGGATGTTCTCGGCCGCGGAGTGGAAGTAGGCCTCCGAGCAGTAGGCCTTGGCCAACGAGGCCACCGAGGGGAGCTCGTCGTTCAACTCCGACGCGCACCACATGCCGTAGTAGGCCGCCGACTTGGCCGACTCGACCTCCAGCAGCATGTCGGCGCACTTGTGCTTGATGGCCTGGAACGACCCGATCGGCCGGCCGAACTGCACCCGTACCTTGGCGTACTCGACCGCCATCTCGAGCACCTTCTGCGCGCCGCCCACCTCCTCTGCGGACAGGCCGACCGCGGCCAGGTCGAGCACCGTCGACAGCACCGACCAGCCTTCGCCATCCGTGCCGAGGAGCCGGGCAGGGGTGTCGGCGAACTCCAGCTTGGCCTGCTTGCGGGTCTGGTCCATGGTGGACAGCGGCGTGCGGGTGAGCCCGGCGGCGTCGCCGACGACCGTGAACAGGCTGACCCCGGCGCCGGTGCGGGCGCCGACGATCACCAGGTCGGCGGTGTGGCCGTCGAGCACGAACATCTTCGTGCCGTTGAGCACCCAGGCATCGCCCTGCTGGGTGGCCTCCATCGTGATGCCGGTCTCGTCCCACTTGCCGGACGGCTCGGTGTAGGCGAGCGTGGCGATGGTCTCGCCGCCGGCGATGCCGGGCAGGAAGTCCTTCTTGGCGGCGTCGTCACCGCTGTGCAACAGGGCGTTGGCGGCGAGGACGACGGTCGAGAAGTAGGGGGCGCAGAGCAGCGCCCGGCCCATCTCCTCGAGCACGAGGCCGAGCTCGACGAAGCCGAAGCCCATCCCGCCGAACTCCTCGGGGATGGCGAGGCCCTGCAGACCCATCTGCTCGCCCATCTGCGACCAGACGGCGGGGTCGTAACCGTCCTCCGTCTCCATCAGACGCCGGACCTCGGACTCGGGCGACTTGGACTCCAGGAAGGACCGCACCGTCTTGCGCAGCTCCTCCTGCTCCTCGCTGAAGGCAAAGTTCATGCCCCCCAGTCTGCTCGTCCGGCGAATCGCCGGCGAATCGCCGGATGTACCTGTGTGTACACTCGGGTGGGGTGGATCGGGTGGGGATACGGGAGCTGCGGGCGGATCTGGCAACGGCGGTGCGGCGGGCCGAGTGGGGCGAGCGCATCGTCGTCACGGTGGCGGGCCGGTCAGCGGCCCAGCTCGGGCCGATCGAGCCCGTCGGAGCGGCTCGCCGGGGCACGGGCATGACGCTCGAGGACCTGGCCGCCCGGGGCCTGGTGTCCGCGGCCCGCCGGCACGACCGGCCGCCACCAGGGCCACCCATCCCGATCTGGGCCGGCGCTCGTCTGGACCGGCTGCTGCGCGAGCAGCGGGGCTGACCGGCTCATGACCCTCGCCCTCGACGCCAGCGCGCTCGTCGCCCGCCACCTCGACATCCCGGCCCGTGCAGTGGCCGTCGAGGCCATGGCCGCCGACCACGAGTGGTGCGCCTGCGCCCTCGCGCTCACCGAAGCCCTCGTCCTCATCGACCGCCTCACAGACGAGCCCGAGCTCCGAGCCGACCTGGAGGATGCGGTCCGGCTGGACTGGGACCGTATCGCGGTCGTCCCGCTCGACGGCGCCTGCCTCGACCGGGCCGCCGACCTGGCCCGGGAGCAGCCGCTGCGGCTCTCGGACGCCCTCCACCTGGCCGCCGCCGACCGGCTCCCCCGACCGTTGCGCTTCGTCACCTTCGACCCCGGCCAAATCCCCGTCGCCCTGTCCCTGGGGTTCGAAGTGATCTCGACCTGAGGCAGACTGGCCGGCATGACGCTCCACTACGAGGACGACCAGATCGAGATCCACAAGCTGGTCGTAGGGCCCTACGACAACAACGTGTTCGTCCTGCGCTGCCGCCAGTCGGGAGATGCCGTCCTTCTGGACGCCGCCAACGAGCACGAAAAGCTCCTCGAGCTGGCCCAGTCGCTCAACGTCCGGCGCATCCTGGAGACCCACGGCCACTGGGACCACATCCAGGCCGTTCCGGCGATGCGCGAGGCCGGCTACGAGGTGGCAGTGACGGCACTCGACGCGCCGCGCCTGAAGGAGGTCGGCTACGACGTCTTCCTCGACGACAAGGAGGTCGTCGAGGTGGGGCGGGTTCGTCTGGACGCCATCCACACGCCCGGCCACACGGAAGGATCGATCTGCTTCAAGGTGGCCGGCAGCCCGGTCCTGTTCAGCGGCGACACGCTCTTCCCGGGCGGGCCTGGCAACACGACCTTCGAGGGCGGCGACTTCATGACCATCATCGGCTCGATCGACAGCAAGCTGTTCACGCTTCCCGCCGACACCATCGTGCTCCCCGGCCACGGCGACGACACCACCATCGGCACCGAACGCCCCCACCTCCAGGAGTGGATCGACCGGGGTTGGTGATCACCCCTGCCAGGCCACGCCCCTGAACCGGCGGTTCATCAGCACGGCGCGAGCGACCATCCAGAGCGTCAGCGCTCCCCACACGCCGACGATGCCGAGCGACGGCTCGGCCAGCGGGATCGCGGCGAAGGGCAGGTAGATGAGCAGGGCGATCAGCATCGCCCTTCCCAGGAAGCGCACGTCGCCCGCCCCGATGAGCACGCCGTCGAGCGCGAATGCGATCGCGCCGGGTACCAGCATCAGCCCCAGCACGACGAGACCGGCGGTGATCCTGCTGACGACGGCCCCGTCGTCGGTGAACACACGGGCGATCAACGGCGACAGGACGATGAGCGCCCCGCTGACCGCTGCGCCCACCACGACGGACAGCACGAGCACGCGCTCACCCACCTGGCGGGCCAGGCCTCGGTCACCGGCTCCCAGCGCCTCGGCCACCAGCGTCTGAGCCGGGATGGCGAACGCGTCGAGCGAGAGGGCCAGCAGCGTGAACAAGGTGTTGACGACCTGGTGCGCGGCGACCGTCGGCGTGTCGATGCGGGCCGCGACCGCGGTGGCGATGGCGAAGGCGGCGATCAGCGAGAGCACCCTGAGCACGAGGTGGCTGCCCGACCGCAGGAGCGCTCCGAGCTCGGCCCGGTCCGGACGGCGCGAGCGAGCGGCCCGCAGGTGGCGCCGCATCAGAACCACGTAGGCACCGGCTGCGACCACCTGGACGATGACCGTGGCCCAGGCGGAGCCGGCGATGCCCAGATCGAGGCCATACACGGCGATCACCTCGATCACGACGTTCGCCGCACTGGCTACGAAGACGATGGCCAGCGGGGTTCGGAGATCGGCTACGCCGCGGAACACGCCGGCGCCGACGATGGCCAGCAGCACGAACGGGATGCCGATGGCGCTGATGCGCAGGTAGGTGACTGCCGCCGCGAGCGCGGCGCCCTCGCCGCCGAGCAGCTGGACCAGCGGGCGGGCCAACACCACGAGGGCCCCGCCGAGAGGGACACCCAGCAGCACCCCCAACCACAGCGCCTGCACGCCCACCGCGGCGGCCCCCGCCGGATCTCCGGCGCCGCGGGCCCGGGCCAGCCGAGGTGTCGTCCCATAGGCCAGGAAGCTGCACAGCGCGGTCACGAACAACAGGACGGACGCCGCCAGGGCCAGCCCGGCCAGCGGATCGGTGCCCAGCCGGCCGACGATGGCGGTGTCGACGACGAGATAGAGCGGCTCGGCGGCCAGCGTGCCGAAGGCCGGGACCGCCAGCGCCGTGATGCGCCGGTCGAGCGGCGTGCGGAACACGGTCGTGCGGGCGATGACGAGCGACGGTACCGGCCGGCCCTTCGCCGCGACGAGAGCCGAACACCTCCGAGGTGTTCGGCTCAGGTGACGAAAGGCGCGACGTCAGCCGAACACTTCCAGATGCAACAACGCCAGGCGGCGCCCGCGCGGAGCAGGACACACGGGCGGCGCCCGAGCCGCGCTCGACGCTGTGCCACCGTCAGCCGGGGCAGCGCGCCCGCTCGCCCAGCAGGACGGGGTACAGCATCAGCCGCCCCGGAGCGCTGACCTCCAGGCGAACCCAGTGGTCGGTTCCGCCGGTGGCGATGCAGGCCGGGCCGTCGACGGACCAGAACGCGCTGTCCCGCACCCGGACCAGCACGCTCCCGGCGGCGTGCGCCTGGAGCGTCACCGTGTCGGCGCTCTGTCCGTGTCCGACCACCTCGGCCGGCCCGGACACCAAGCCAGGGCTCCCGACCACCTCCCAGACCGTCCAGTGGAGGCTGCGCCAGGCGAGGCGGAGGTAGGGCTGGCCGGCCCGGATGAGCGCCGCCTCGGCATGGGCGGACGGGTCGAGCGCGACATCGGCCAGGGCCACATGGCGAACACCGGTGTCCAGCAACCAGGCGCGGTACGTCTCGGCGTTCAACTGCCCGGGCTCGTAGAAGAGCGAGTTGACCTTCATGTCGAGTTGCCGCTCCCAGCCGCGGGCGAGCGGCACCGAAGGCGCCACGAAGGCGGCCTCGTAGTGCCGTTGGGTGAAGGGGATCTCCACCCGGCCGGCCGGTCCGCCGGCGTCGGCCAGGAAGGCGAGGAGCGGCGCGTAGTACGACGCCTGCGTAGAGGGATCGCGGCCAGCGCGCGCCACGGCATCGATGGCGGGCGACCATTGCCACCAGAGGAGCAGGCTGACGACGACGGCCAACGCCGCCCTCGGCCACTTGGCGCCGGCCACCACCAGCGGCGCCGCCACGAACATGCCCAGCCGCGTGATGTTGGCGCCGACCGGGTTCGCCACCGCGAAGGTGACGAGCGCGGCCGCGGCGTACAGAGCCGCGCCGACGCGCACCGCCGGCCACTCACGGGGCAGGAGCACGACGGCGACGCCGCAGGCCACGACCACCCACGCCAACGCGCCAGCCCGGAAGGGGAAGCGCCCTCCCTCCGGAAACACCAGCGCCACCGCCATCACCGGGGTCAGCGCGCACGCCGCCAGACCCGCCCAGCGCCCCGAACGCGCCACGACCGCTCCGGCAACCCAGACCAGCGCCAGGAAGCAGCCGGCGACAGGGCTGGCCAGCGCGGTCGCGCTCGAGAGCGCGGCTGCCGCGAGCAGCCAGGCACGCGACGAGATCCGCTCGACGCCAGCCACCAGCGCGGCCAGCCCGAACGCCAGCCCGAGAGCGAACGCCAATCGCCCGACCGCGAGGTTGACCACGGTCCCGGCAGCGAAGATCAGGGAGGCCCAGCCGGCGCGGGCACCCGTCACTCCGGGGAGGCGTCGCACCAGGTGATCGAAACCCGCGGCGGCGGCGAGCGCGGCGAGCACGCCGACCAGGCCCGGGCCGAGCAGCGCCCCGAGCGATGGCAGCAGCACGCTGTAGCCAGGGGTGTGATGGCCGCCGTACCACGCCGAGCTCCACACGGTGAAGCCGGCCCGCCGGAACAGCTCGATGCGGAACTGGTGGTTGGGCACGTCCGCTCCTCGCCAGCCGGCCACACCCGCCATCACGGCCAAACCGCCGGCGACGATCACGGCGGGCCAGGGCGCCACCGCGGCCCGCCGGATCCCCCGCCACCCCTGTGAACCGGCGACGACAGGACGCGGCGCGGCGAGGCCGACCGGCGTCATCGAGGCTCCATGCGTCGCCACCCCACCGGGCCACTGTGGGCGAAGGCCCGTCCCGGCCGCAGCGGACTGCCGTCCCGAACCGAGCCCGGGCTGAACTCGTGACGCCAGTACCATGCCGGCGGGACGTCGCCGGCCCTACCGTCCGTGGCGCAGGGCCGGAGAGGAGCTCGCATTGCGGCCACACGGCGATCACGGGACCCGGACGCCTCCGGCGCGTCCCTGGGTGATCGCCGCGTTCGTGGTCGCGGTCGTCGTCGCCGCCGCCGTGGTCGGGCTACGACTGGCCAACGCCGGTGCCGAACCTGAAGGCCAGAACTGGTGGCTCGTCGCTCACCTGGTGGTCGGCCTGGCCTACCTTCCCGCCGGCGCCGCTCTCGCCGCCCGGTCCGAGCGCCGCCTGATCGGGATCCTCTTCCTCGTCGTCGGCGCGACGGCATTGCTCAGCGCGCTCTCCACCCAGTACCTCGCCTACGCCACCGAGGAGGGCGAGCCGGTGGCCTGGGCGACCCTGGCCTCGTTCGGAGCATGGAAGTGGCTACTGGGCGGCAGCGTGCTGGCCACGGTCACGCTGCTGTCCCTGCTACCGGCCGCCTGGCGGGCGGACCGCCGCCTGCAGGCCACGATGACGATCGCCTGGGCCGGCATCGCCATGCTCGTGCTGGGCCAGGTGACGACGCCATGGCCGGCCGTCCTCGGCGCCAATCCGCTCGAGGCGAGCCGCGGGTGGCCGGCCGCGGTCATCGACAGCGGGGCCCGAGCCGGGCGGGTGATCGTCGACCTCGTCGCCGCGGTGGCGGTGGCGCTGCTGGCGCGGCGGTGGCGGGACCGGCGCGGCCTGAGCGACGACCCCCTCCCCGCATGGCTCCTGGCCGGTGGCGTGGCGGCGACGCTGGCCGTCGTCCCGCCGACGATCGCCGTGGTCGGTGAGCATCTCCCGGCGCCCGACGTGGTGGCGCCCCTGCTGCTGATCGCCACGGTGCCGCTCCTGGTGGTCGGCGCGCTCATCGAGCTGGTGCGTCAGGCGCCGTCGGGGTTGGAGCGCATCTCGCACCGCTTCCTGGAGTGGGTCCTGCTGGCCACCGGCATCACCGTCATCTACACGGGCCTGGTCGCCGGGCTCGGTCGGCTGGTCGGCGGCAGCGGGCCCACGTGGTTGCTGGTCGCCGCCACCGGTGTCATCGCCGTGCTCGTCGAGCCGGCCCGCCGGCACATCCGCGCGCTCGTCGATCGACTCGTCTACGGATCTCGCGACGACACCCTGTCGCTCGTCCGCCAGGTCATGGTGCGTGTCGGTTCGACGAACGAGGGCGAGGAGCTGCTGCCTGCGCTGGCCGCCAGCCTCGGGCGCGAGATGCGCCTCGATGCCGTCGCCATCGACGTCGCCGGGCCCGGCGGATGGGAGCGCGCCGCGTCGTACGGCGTGGAGGCGCCGCCACCCGCTGGCACCGGCCACCGCCGCGAGATCCCCCTCGTCCAGCACGGCGAGATCGTCGGCCGCCTGATGGTCGGGTGGGCCGACGCCGCGTCGCTGCGGGCCCGGGACGAGCTGACCCTCCAGGAGCTGGCCGCCCCACTCGCGCTGGCCGTGAGCTGGGTCCGCCTGGCCGCCGACCTCCGCCGGTCAAGCCTGGCGGTGCTCTCCGCCCGCGAGGAGGAGCGGCGCCGCCTGCGGCGCGACCTGCACGACGGCCTGGGGCCGGCGCTGACCGGCATCTCGCTCGGGCTGCGCACCGCGGTCCGCCAGCTCGAGCGAGCGGGCGCCAGCCCGGTGTCCGTCCAGCTCCTGGCCCGGCTGGCCGAGGAGGTCGACACGACCGTGCTGGAGGTGAAGCGGATCGTCCGCGACCTGCGGCCGTCGGCGCTGGACGAGCTCGGCCTGGTCGGCGCCGTGGCCGAGTTCGCGCACTCCTTCGACGGAGCGCTTGCCCTCCACCTGGAGTTGCCCCGGCAGGATCCCGGCCTGCCCGCGGCGGTGGAGGTGGCCGTCTACCGGATCGTCACCGAGGCGTTGACCAACGTCGTGCGTCACGCCGAGGCGGCGACGTGCTGGCTGCGGATCGAGGCGCGCGACGTGGTCGAGATCGACGTGATGGACGATGGGGTCGGACTGCCCGCTGGCCCGCCGTCCGGCGTCGGGCTGGCCGCCATGCGCGAGCGAGCGGCGGAGCTGGGCGGGAGCGTCACCGTTTCACCGAACCCCCCGCACGGCACCCGACTGCACGTGCGGCTGCCGGCGGTGCTCCCGTGACCGCCGAGCCCGTGGTACCGCTGCGGGTGCTGATCGTGGACGACCACCCCATGTTCCGGATGGGGCTGGCGGCCGCGCTGGCCGAGATGGACGGCATCGAGTTGGTGGGCCAGGCGGAGACCGCCGACGCCGTGGAGGCGCTGGTGGACGCCACGCAACCCGACGTCGTCCTGCTCGACGTCCGACTGCCGGACGGGTCCGGCCTGGAGGTCAACCGCGGCCTGGCCGAGCGCCACCCGACGGTCAGGGTCATCCTGCTGACCATGTCGGAGGATCACGAGACTGTGCTCACCGCGTTGCGCGATGGGGCGCGGGGCTACCTCGTGAAGGGCACCGGTCCCGACCGGGTGGAGCACGCGCTGAGGTCCGTCATGGCCGGCGACGTCGTGCTCAACCACGACGTGGCGCAAGCGGTGAGCGAACTGGCCCACGCCCGCACCCGCTCGACCCGGAACCGGCCGTTCCCGACCCTGACCGACCGCGAGCTCGACATCCTCGAGCTGATCGCGCAGGGCCTGGACAACCAGACCATCGCCCGCCGGCTGGTGCTCAACCCCAAGACGGTCCGCAACCACGTGTCCAATGTGCTGACCAAGGTCCACGCCACGGACCGCAGCAACGCCATCGTCCTCGCCCGCCAGGCAGGCATGGGCGGCGAGAGGACCTGAGCCTCCTGGCCGGCTCCGGCATTACCACTATCCGCGTAGTGGTAATAGAATGATGCCTGTGAGCGAGCTGTTCCGGATCGAGGATCTGCACGCCCGCCCGGTGGTGGTGGAGAGCCCGACCGGCAACGGGCAGCGCGCCGCGCCGGCCGAGATCCTGCGCGGAGTCGACCTGTCGGTGCAGCCAGGGGAGATCCACGCGCTGATGGGCCCGAACGGTTCGGGGAAGTCGACGCTGGCCAACGCCCTGCTGGCCAACCCCGAGTACGAGGTCACGAAGGGCCGCATCCTGTACCAGGGCGACGACATCACCGCCTGGCCGACCGAGGTGCGGGCCAAGGCCGGCATGTTCCTCGCCTTCCAGTACCCGCAGGAGATCCCCGGGGTGTCGGTCATCCAGTTCCTGCGCCAGGCCCTGTCGGCCCGCAAGGGGATCGACCTGTCCGTGCTCGAGCTGCGCCTGTCGATCATGGAGTGGATGAAGCGCCTGGGCATGGACTCATCCTTCGCCGACCGCTACCTCAACGAGGGCTTCTCCGGCGGCGAGAAGAAGCGCAACGAGATCCTGCAGATGGCCATCCTCGAGCCGGAGCTGGCCATCCTCGACGAAACCGACTCCGGTCTCGACATCGACGCCCTGCGTACCGTGGCCAGCGGCATCCACGAGGTCCGCAGGGACCGGACGGAGCTGGGCATCGTTCTCATCACCCACTACCAGCGCCTGCTCAACGAGCTCACGCCCGATCACGTCCACATCCTCGTCGGAGGCCGGATCGTCGCCTCGGGCGGGTTGGAGCTGGCCGAGCAGCTCGAGCGGGACGGCTACGAGGCGTTCCGATGAGCACCGTTTTGGATGTATCCCGGATCCGCAAGGACTTCCCCCTGCTGGACGTGGAGGTCGACGGCCGGCCCATCGTGTACCTCGACTCGGCCAACAGCAGCCAGAAGCCGCGGGTCGTCATCGACGCCATGACCCGGTTCATGGAGACGGCGTACGCGCCGATCAACCGCAGCGCGTACAAGCTGGCCGCCGAGGCGACCGAGGCCTACGAGGGCGCACGGCTGAAGGCGCAGCGCTTCATCAACGCACCCCATCCCCACGAGCTGATCTTCACCAAGAACGCCACCGAGGGGCTCAACCTCGTGGCCTCGTCCTGGGGCCGGGCGAACCTCCGGGCCGGCGACGTGGTCGTGCTCACCCAGATGGAGCACCACGCCAACATCGTGCCCTGGCACCTACTCGCCGCCGACCGGGGCATCGAGCTGCGCTGGGTCCCGCTCACGGACGACGGGCAACTCGACCTCACCGACCTGGACCGCCTCCTCGACGGCGCCAAGGCGTTCGCCTTCTCGGCCATGTCGAACGTGCTGGGCACCATCAACCCGGCGCGGCACCTGGCCGACGCCGCGCACGCCGCGGGGGCGCTGGCCATCGTCGACGCCTGCCAGTTCGTCCCCCACAACCCCACTGACGTCCAGGCCATGGGGGCCGACTTCGTGGCCTTCTCGTCGCACAAGCTGTGCGGGCCGTCGGGACTCGGGGTGCTCTGGGGTCGTGAGGCCCTGCTGGACGCCATGCCGCCGTTCCTGGGTGGCGGCAACATGATCGCCGACGTCCGCCAGGACGGCTTCACGCCCGCCGCCCTGCCCGACAAGTTCGAGGCCGGCACTCCGCCCATCACCGAGGCCGTGGGCTTCGGCGCCGCGCTCGACTACCTGAGCGACCTCGGCATGGAGAACGTGCGCCGCCACGAGATGGACATGGCGGGCTATGCCATGGGCGCGCTGAAGGACCGCTACGGCGACGACATCACCATCCACGGACCCACCAACGTCGAGGTCCGGGGCGCCACCCTCTCCTTCGCCTTCCGCGACCTGCATCCCCACGACGTCAGCCAGGTCCTCGACCAGGCCAACGTGTACGTGCGGGCCGGGCACCACTGCGCCAAGCCGCTCATGCGGGTGCTCGGCGTGGGTGCCACCTGCCGGGCCAGCTTCTACCTGTACAACGACCGGCCGGACGCCGACGCCCTGGTCGAAGCGCTCGACGCCGCCTCCGACATCTTCGGTCCATAGGAGTTACCGCCCGTTATGCCCGGCCTCGAAGACCTGTACCGCGAGATCATCCTCGATCACTACCGCAACCCCCGTAACCGGGGCGAGCTGCCCTCCCCGCCGGCGCATCGCAGCGAGGGCTTCAACCCCCTGTGCGGCGACGAGGTGCAGGTCTACCTGGCCGTACGCGATGGCGTGGTGGAGGACATCCGCATCGGCGGGCAGGGCTGCTCGATCAGCCAGAGCTCGGCGTCGATGATGTCGCAGGCGGTCAAGGGCCGCTCCGTCCCCGAGGCACGCGCCCTCGTGCATGCCTTCAAGTCGATGATGTCGATCGAGGACGGCCACGATCACGACGGCCACGAGGACGGCGAAGCAGCCGAGCCTGGCGTCAAGATGGGCGACCTGGAAGCGCTGCAGGGCGTCGTCAAGTACCCGGTGCGCATCAAGTGCGCCACGCTCGCCTGGAACACCCTCGCCCAGGGCCTCGACGAGGCCGACGCCTCCACCAACTGAGGGATCTGGTCACGCCACATCGCGCTGAGCGCGATCTGGGGTGCCCAGTTCAATGCGCGCCCCACACCGCCACCACATTCGGGTGGGAGTGCTCGCCGCGCACCTACGGCAGGAGCACGAACCCGTGCGCCGCCGCGGATGGCCGCAGCCTGGCGTCGAATGTGGTGAAGCTCGCGATGGTCTCGTCGACTCGCCTGGCCTGCACCGCGGATGCCAGCTGGATGGCGTCCGAGGACCGTAGGTCACTGACCGCGACGAGCCGCGCCGCCTCGGCCAGCACTGGATCAGTGAGTCGGACGACGGCGAACCTCGGCTGGTCGACGTCGTCTCCGTAGTAGTCCAGCTCGAATGCGGAGACCAGCGTGCTTGCGTCCTCGACTGACAGGTCGCCGTTGCGAGATTTCCGCCAGATCGCTGAGGGCAGCTCGACGCGTGTCAGCTCCGTGATGACCATCGCCTCCCCTACGGGCAGCGCCTCGGCGCCGACCTCGGGGACATACATCTTGACCACGGCCGAGGTGTCGGCAAAGAGCGTCAACGCCCGTCACTGACGATCTCGGACAGGGGCTGTCCTCGAGCCGCTCGCCGGCCGGCCGCCGCGACCGCGGCAGGGTCAGGACGCGTGCCGGAGCGCCGCGGGTTCGTCGCCAGCAGCCCGGCCCGGGCCAGCCGCTCACGCGTGCGCTCCACCTCCGTGCCGGCCAACGACGGGTCGGTGGCGGCCTCCAGAACGATGGTCACGTACTCGTTCATGGACCGACCCGTCTCGTGCGCCCGCTGGCGGACACGAAAGATGAGATCATCACCAGCCCGGATGGTCAGCTGTCCCATGCCTGCATGGTAGCAGGCATGCAGGCATGGGAGCCTCGCCGGCGCGAGCGCGAGTCGACCTCACCGGGCGAGGTCGACCACCGTGCCGTTCGTGGCGCGGACCAGATCCCCCGGATCGACGCCGAACACGTCCTGCCAGGTGCCGCCGGCCGCCCAGACCTCGGCGTACGTGAGCAGGTCGGGGTCGACGAAGACCCGCAGCGTGGTGGCGTGACCGAACGGCGGCACTCCGCCGATCGGGTAGCCGGTGGCCTCCCGCACCGCGTCGGCATCGACCCGGACGGCCTTCTCGCCCCCGGCGGCGCGGGCCAGCTTGCCTTCGTCAAGCTGGTTCCGGCCCGACACGAGCGCCATGACGACCTCACCGTCGACGGCGAACACCAGGCTCTTCACGATCTGCCCGACCTCGACCCCGATGGCTGCTGCCGCGTCGGCCGCCGTCTTCGTGCCTTCCGGGAACCGTCGCATGTCGACCGACAGGCCGAGTTTGACGGCCGCGGCGCTGACCCGCAGGACGTTCGGATGGGGCTGGGCTGTCCCGCTCATGCCAGCGCCAGCCGCGTGCGCTCGGCCGAACCCGCGGCCAGGAGCAACATGGATCCGACGAGCGACACGACGCAGGCCACGAGATAGGCCAGCCGGTACCCGTTGGCATCGTGGAGGTAGCCGAGCAGGAACGGCCCGGCCGCCACGCCGGCGGAGACGATCAGCTGGTTCAGCGAGAACACCCTCGGATAGTCGCGCACGCCGAACACATCAGCGATCAACAGTGGTTGCAGCATCAACAGATTGCCGATCGTGGCACCGAACAGCACCGCGGACAGCAGGATGGCCGCCTCACTGGTGGCCACGGCCAACGAGGCCATGGCGAGGGCCTGCATCATGGCCAGTCCGGCGGTCATCGCCGTCAGCGGAAGGCGCGGCGCGAGGAACCCGCCGATCAGCCGGGCCACGACGCTGGACAGAGCGAGCACGGAGACGGCCAGCGCGCCCGTGTCCACGCTGACCCGCTCCTCCCCCAGCTTGGCCAGCTGGGCGATGGCCCCCACCTGAGCGCCCATGAAGCAGACGAACGCCGCCGTGGCGAACCCGAAGTAGCGGGAGTGGATGGCACGGTCGTAGGGGACGCCCTCGACCACCACCGGGCCATCGCCGTCGGCGATGACGTCGCCATCCGGCCGGAGCCCACGGGCCGCCGGGCTGGGGAAGACGAAGGGCACGGCGACCACCATGAGCACCACGTACGTCAATCCCAGCCAAGGCGCCGCTCCGGCCATGCCATCTTCGTCGATCAGGCGCGACGCCCAACGGGTCAGCGTCAGTCCGCCGACCGACAAGCCGGTCGACGCGATCGACAGCGCCAGCGCTCGGCGACGATGGAACCAGCGGGTGATGACCGTGGTGGTCGGGACCAGACCGGCCGCGGCGAAACCGACACCGAAGAGCACGTAGACCGCGAAGACCTGCCACGTGTCCGTGACCCGGCCCAGCAGGACGAGCGAGACGGCGCACAGGCCGCCGCCGGCCGCCAGCACCCATCGCAGGTCGATGCGGGCGATGAGCGGCGCCACCAGCCGGCCGGTGACGCCGGACACCACGAAGAACAGGGACGTGGCGGCGGACACCGAGCTGGTGGAGATGCCCTGCTCTCTCGTGATGGCGGCCAGGTATATGGCCAGCCCGTAGAAGCCCAGCCCGGCATCGGCCATGAGGACGATGAAGGTGGCGCCGACGACGATCCATCCGGCCGTGAACCTGTCTCGCGGCAGCGCGGCGGACAGCCGCCTCACGCCAGCAGCTCGTTGATGGCCTCCGTCCAGCCCTCGGGCGTCACGGCGCGACGAACTCCGTGACCATGCCCGCCAGCGCCGCGGGCTGCTCGATCATCACCAGATGGGCCGCGTCATCGATCTCCCGGTACGTCGCCCCGGGGATCTCAGCGGCATAGGCCCGCGCGTGCTCTTCGGGGATGAGCGTGTCGCCGGTCGCCCGGACCACCAGCGTCGGCGCGGTGATCCGCCCGAGTCGCCGGCGGAGCTTGGGGTTGTGGAGGTACGGGTCCCAGGCGAGGCGGGCCGTTGCCGCCATGGTCTGCAAGAACGGCTTGACCAGCTCGAAGGGCAGGTCGGCGTTGCGATCAGCCGCGATCTCGGAGTACTGCCTCATGAGCTGGGCCATGGGGTGCTGCGGGTCGTGGTAGAGGTCGGGGATCATCTCGGAGAGCTTGCGGCCGAAGATGTCCTTGATCTCGGCCCCTTCGATGTACAGCCCGGCCGGGTTCACCAGCACCAGGCCACCCGCCCGCTGCGGATACCGGGTGGCGACCTCAGCGGCCATCCAAGCGCCGAGCGACACCCCGACGACGGTCGGGCGATCGATCTCCAGCCGGTCGAGCACGTCGAGTAGGTGGAAGGTGGCATCCTCCATGTCGTCGATCTGATCGAGGCCCTCACTCTCGCCGTAGCCGGGGAACATGGGCGCGACGACGTCGAACTGGTCGGCCAGCAGGTCGAGCAGGGCCAGGCCCTCGCCCTCCCCCTGGGCCGAGTGCAGGTAGACCACGACGGGGCCGGCGCCGCCGCGGCGGAGCTGCACCTTGCCGACTTGAGAGTCCAGGAACACGGCTTCCATCTCAGACGTGCGCCTGCGTCAGCGGTCGGAGGATGGGCTGGCCCTCGGGGAAGTGCTCCTTGAGCCGCGGCATGACCTCGGACGCGAAAAGCTCCAGGTTCCGCCGGGTCAGGTCGGCCGGGAGGGTCCCGAGCTGCAGGAGGGCCAGCAGGTTTCCGGTGCCCAGCCGCTCGATGTTCTCCACCAGCTTCTGGAGGACGGTGTCCGGCGAGCCGACGATGGCGTACTCACCCTCGACCACCTCGTCCCAGGTCTCGAGGGACAAGGCGAACTGGTGGCGGCCCTTGAGGATGTTCTCCATCGAACGCAGCGAGGTGTAGCCCGGCGGGCTGATCTCGACCCCGGGCAGCAGCTTGCGGGCCCAGTACCAGAAGTGGGGCTCGTACTCGGCTCGGGCCTGCTCGTCGGTCTCGGCGACGTAGATGGGCTCCAGCCACCCGGCCTGCCGGGGCTCGTAGGTGTACCCCTCCCGCTCGCAGGCTTCCCGGAACATGCGGAACTGGCGGTCGAACACGCTGATGTGGAAGTAGGGGATGCCCATGTAGGCATAGCGGCGGCGAGCCACGAACTCCATCGTCTCGAGTGAGCCAGCGCCCGGGATCCACACCTCCGGGTGCGGCTGCTGGATCGGCCGCGGCCAGGTGTTCATGAAGCGCAGCCGGTAGTGCTTGCCTATGTGTTCGCAGGGGCCAGGCTCGGTCCAGGCCTTGATGATGATGTCGTGCGCTTCGTAGAAGCGCTCGCGAGCGTGGGCCGGGTTGATCGAGAAGCTGTAGTACTCGGGCCCGCCGCCGACCACGAAGCCGGCGATCAGGCGCCCGCCCGAGAGGTTGTCGATCATGGCGAACTCCTCGGCCACCCTCGTCGGCGGGTCGTAGAGGGGCAGCGCGTTGCCCACCACGCAGATCCTGGCCCTCGTGGTCTCGCGGGCCAGGATCGATCCCATCAGGTTGGGTGATGGCATCAGCCCGTAGGCGTTCTGGTGGTGCTCGTTGATGCACACGCCGTCGAAGCCCAGCTCGTCGGCGTAGACCAGCTCGTCCAGATAGCGGTTGTAGATCTCGTGGCCGATCTGGGGGTCGAAGAGACGGTTGGGGATCGTCACCCATGCCGGGCCGTCGTAGTCGTCCGGGAGCGCCGGATAGGGCATCAAGTGGAACGAGAACACGCGCATCGAGGACCCCCGGGATCGTTGCTTGCCCTGTGCAGGCAAACAGTAGACGGCCGGGTTCCGGGCCGGCATGGTCGCGTTGGCGCGCGCTCCGAGGCGCCGTATCGTTCGGGCGGAGCCAACGATGTTCGCCAACACCCTCAAGACGACCGCCCTTCTCGGGGGCCTCGGTGCCCTCATCGTCCTGGTGGCCGGGCTGCTCGGAGGCGGCAGCACGACGGCGCTGCTCATCGGCTTGGTGCTGGCTCTCGTCACCGTGGGAGGGTCGTACTGGTTCAGCGGATCGCTGGCCCTGCGCTCGGCTCACGCCACGATCATCGAGGAGTCGGACGCGCCCGAGTTCTTCGGCCTCGTGCGCGACCTGGCCGGACGGGCCGGGTTGCCGATGCCCAAGGTCGCCATCTCGCCGAGTGAGCAGCCCAATGCCTTCGCGACCGGACGCAACCCCAAGCACGCCGTCGTGTGCGCCACGGTGGGCCTGCTGCGCCAGATGCCCCGCGACGAGCTGGAGGGCGTCATGGCCCACGAGCTCATGCACGTCAAGCACCGTGACATCCTCATCGGGTCGGTGGCGGCCGCCATCGCGACCGCCATCTCGTTCATCGCCAACATGGCGCTCTGGTCGGGGATGTTCGGCGGTGGTGATGACGACGACCGGCCCAACCCCATCGTCCTGCTGGCGGCCAGCATCCTCGCTCCACTGGCCGCCGGCCTGCTCCAGATGGCCATCTCCCGGTCGCGGGAGTTCGATGCCGATCGCGGCGCGGCGGAGCTGATCGGCACGGGTCAGCCCCTGGCCGGGGCCCTCCGTCGCATCGACACCATGGCCCACCAGATCCCGATGGCGGTCAACCCGTCCCAGGCGTCGGCCTGGATCCACAACCCGCTGGCCGAAGCCCATCACCCTCGCCGCGGGGTCGACATGGCCCGACTGTTCTCGACCCATCCGGCCACCGAGGAGCGCATCGCCCGCCTGATGGCGATGACCCCGGCCTGACCCTCAGCCCGCGAGCACCCGACGGACCGCCGCCATCCGGTCGTCACGGTCCTGGGCGTCGACCCCGACCACCGTGACGTGGCCCAACTTGCGCTCCCGCCGCGCGGCCTTGCCGTAGCGGTGGAGGTGCGCGCCTGGCAGGGCGAGGACGGCGCTCGGGTCCGGCTCCACCCCGATCACGTTGACCATGCCGCTCGGCCCTCGTGGCGACGGGTCGCCCAACGGGAGCCCGCACACCGCCCTCAGGTGTTGCTCGAACTGGCTGGTGACCGCTCCTTCGATGGTCCAGTGGCCGGAGTTGTGCACCCGGGGCGCCAGCTCGTTGGCCAGCAGCGCTCCGGCGACCTCGAAGAGCTCGAGCGCCATCACCCCGACGTGATCCAGCGCTTCCATCAGCCTGATCACGACGCTGCCGGCGTCCGGCGTGGCGCCGGGAGCGGGCGCGATCGTCTCCCGGAGGATCCCATCTCGGTGGCGATTCTCGACCACCGGGTACACCGCGACGGCGCCGTCGCAGGATCGGGCCGCCACCACCGACAGCTCGCGGTCGAAACGGACCAGGCCCTCGGCCAGGCAGGGGCCGGTGATCTGCGCCGCGGCAGCGAGGAGGTCGGCGTGGCTGGCCGACGGGCCCAGGCGAACCTGCCCTCGGCCGTCGAAGCCGCCGGTGCGGCGCTTGACGATGGTGCCTTCGGCGAAGGCGTCGGCCATCAGCTCCGGCCGCCCGGACACCGCGGTGGGGATTCCGAGGCGGGCAAACAGCTGCTTCTCGGCCCAGCGATCCTGCGCGGCCGCCACGACTTCTGGTCCCGGACGTACCGGCACCCGCTCGGCCAGCCAGGCCAGCGACTCGACCGGCACGTGCTCCACCTCGATCGTGACGACATCGCATCGCCGGGCCAGCTCCTCCAGCGCCCTGCTGTCGTCGTACTCGGCGCTGAGCACCTCGGCTGCCGCGGCTGCGGGCGGCGGGTCTGCCGCCGGCTCGACGACCACGCAGCGCACGCCCATCGGCACGCCGGCCACGGCCAGCATCCGCCCGAGCTGCCCCCCGCCCAGGATGCCTACGGTCGTCAACGGGTGTCCGGTCAAGGCTGGCGAGGATCGGGCGCGGACAGCACCTGCTCGGTCTGGGCCGCCCGCCAGGCCTTCAACCGGGCGCGGAGCTCGGGCCGGCCGGCCGAGACGATGGCCGTGGCCAGCAGCGCGGCATTGATGGCGCCCGCTCGGCCGATGGCCAACGTGCCCACGGGCACCCCGGCGGGCATCTGCACGATCGACAGCAGGGAGTCCATGCCCTGCAGGTGCTGCGACGGTACGGGGATGCCGAGCACCGGGAGCACGGTGTGGGCCGCCAGCATCCCCGGCAGGTGCGCCGCTCCCCCCGCGGCGGCCACGATCACCTCGACTCCCGCCTCCTCGGCCCAGGCCGTGAGCTCGCCGAGGCCGTGCGGCGTCCGGTGGGCCGAGACGACCCGCACGTCGTAGGGCACGTCGAGCTCGTCCAGCGTGGTGGCGGCGTGCTCGACCACCGCCCAGTCCGAGCGCGATCCCATCGCCAACACCACCAGTGGATCCACCGGCCGAGTCTGCCAGCCCCCTGCCGCCCGGGCGTGGGTTGGCGGATCAGGGTGGGGCGGCGGCCGGGGCGGGCGGGGGCGGGGCGGTCTCGGGAGGAGCAGGGATGCCCATCGTGGCGAACGCCCGGTCGACGAGGCCGCGCAGACGGTCGGTGTTGGACGGGGTGTTGCCGCTGACGGTGACCGCCCACGTGATGCCGTCGGGCCGGCGGATGACCATGGAGCGGGCGTTCTCGACGGTGCCGGTGTGCCCCCAGGTCCCGTCGGCCCAGACCCGAAGCCCCAGCCCGTACCAGCGGCCGCTCGAGTAGCCGATGCCGGGCTGAGGCGCCTGCATCTGGTCGACCGTGGCCGCCGACAGCGGGTGCCACCCGGGGCGGGAGCGGTCGAGCCCGTCGATGATGGCGACCAGGTCGGTCGGCGTCCCGATCCACGCACCGGCGCCGGCCAGAGCTTCCATGAACGTGCGCCCGGGGGTGGTCGGGTGGGCGACGTCGCCCGGCCGGACGTCATAGGTGCCGGCCAGGCGCATGTCGTCGATACCGAGCGGCCGCAGCACCCGCTCGAGGATCACCGACTCGTACGGACGGCCCGTCAGCTCCTCGATGACCAGCCCGAGAACGCAGAAGTTCATGTTGCTGTACCGGTACGTGGTGCCGGGCGGGGCCAGCAGCCCGTTCGAGAGCCCGCGAGCGGCGGCCTCCTCGCAGGTGTCCGCCGCCCCGCCGAAGAACGTCGCCTCGTACTGGGGGAATCCCGAGGTGTGGCTGAGGAGGTGGCGCAGGGTGATCCCCGCGATCCCGCCATCGGTCGGCACCACCCCGAGCCGGGACACCAGGCTGGCCAGCACCGGCTCGTCCAAGGCGACCCGGCCGGCCTCGACCAGCTGCATGGCGGCGGTGGCGGTGAGGAGCTTGGAGTTGCTGGCCACCCGGAAGCGGTGCGCGGGCGTGACGGCCTCGCCGGTGGCCGGGTCGGCCACGCCGAACGCCGCGGTGTGGATCATCTCGCCGTCGCGGGCGACGGCAACCGACACGGCCAGCGCGCCGTTGCCGATGAGCGACGACTGCAGGCTCTCGTCGAAGGACGCGAACTCGCCGGTCTGGACCACCGGCGGGGCGGTGGCCGGAGGAGCGGTCTGGACAGCGACGGTCGTGGGAGCGGCCGTGGTCGGAGGCAGGGTCGAGGTGGACGGATCCGTGGCCCGTCGGGCCACGGTGACCGCCACCCGCGTCGTCGGAGGCAGGGTGCCAACCGCCACCGTCGGAGGCGAGGACGACAGACCGGAGGAGGCGGCGAGAGCGCCGGCACCGGCCGCGAGCAGGCCGAGGCCGAGCGCGACACCGAGCGCCAAGAGCCGGACGGGGACCCGCCCCTGCGTGGTCACGCTCGAAATGGTCGCGCACCGCGGATCGAGAATCGCGGCACACCGGCGGGTGGGAACATGGCGCGATGACCCTCGTGCACCGCGTCCTGCCGCCCTCGCCCTACCTCAGCCTCGACGAATACGTGAAGGCGGGGGGCGGGCGGGGCCTGGAGAACGCCCGAGCCGTCGAACCAGAGGCCATCATCGGCGAGATCGAAGCTTCGGGGCTGCGCGGGCGGGGTGGGGCCGGGTTCCCGACGGGGCGCAAGTGGCGCAGCGTGGCCAGCTTCGCCTCGGAGGTCGTCCCGACCATGATCGTCGTCAACGCCGCCGAGGGCGAGCCAGGGACGCTCAAGGACCGGACCATCATCCGCCGCAACCCGTACGAGATCATCGAAGGCGCGTTGATCGCGGCCAAGGCGCTGGTCGCCTCGACGATCGTCATCGCCACCAAGGCGTCGTTCACCCGGGAGGTGGAGCGGCTGGCCGCCTCCGTCGGGGAGCTTCGCGCCGCCGGGTGGACCGACGGCGTGGAGATCTCGATCTTCGAAGGGCCCGAGGAGTACCTCTACGGCGAGGAGACGGCGCTGCTGGAGGCCATCGACGGCCGGCCGCCATTCCCCCGGATCGCACCGCCGTATCGCAGGGGTGTGGTCGAGGTGGTGGAGACCGACGCCGACGCCGTCTCGGGTAGCGGCCTGGCCGCGCACGTCGAGATGGCCGGCGAGACCGACGCGCCGCCCGTCCTCGTGGACAACGTCGAGACGCTGGCGAACGTCCCGAAGATCATCGCCAGAGGCGCCGCCTGGTTCCGCACCGAAGGCACCGACCGCTCTCCCGGCACGCTCGTCTGCACCGTCACCGGTGCCACCCGGCGGGCCGGGGTGGGCGAGGTCCTGATGGGGACCAGCCTGCGTGAGGCCATCGCCGAGGTCGGCGGCGGGCCCGAGGACGGGCAGTCGATAAAGGCGGTCATGGTCGGCGTATCCGGCGCGCTGCTGGGACCCGATCAGCTCGACACCCCGTTGACCTACGAGGACATGGCGGCCGCCGGGAGCGGCCTCGGCTCCGGCAGCTACCTGGTGTTCGACCAGCGCGACGATCTCGCCGCCGTGGCCGCCGGCGTGGCCCGCTACCTGGCCGTGGAGTCCTGCGGCCAGTGCACCCCGTGCAAGGAGGACGGACTGGAGATCGCGGACCGGCTGGCCACGTTGTGCGCCGGCGGCGCCACGGAGGACGACGTGAGAGCCATCGAGGCGCGGCTGGCGTCGGTGACGACCGGCGCCCGTTGCAACCTGGCCGCCCAACAGCAGACGGTCGTGGGCAGCATCGTCGAGTGGTTCGGGCACGAGCTCCGGTCCCACCTCGATCCGGACACACCTGCGGTCGAGCCGATGCTCGTGGTCGATCTGCTCGACATCGACGACGCCGACCAGACCGTGGTCGACGAGCGCTTTCGTGACAAGCAGCCCGACTGGACCTACGACGAGTTGTGGAGCGGAAAGTCCCCGGTCGAGCGCCTCATCGACCACCGGGACCGCCGCTAGGACGTCCTAGACGAACGCTCCGTAGCCGTCACGTTCGAGACGCTCGGCCAGCTCCGGCCCGCCGGCGGCCACGATCCTTCCCTTTACGAGGATGTGGACGTGGTCCGGCTTCAGCTCGTGGAGCAATCGGTTGTAGTGGGTGATGGCGAGGACGCCGAGGCCGTCCTCGTGCGTGGCCGCCTCGACACGGCGGGCGCAGGCCCGCAGCGCGTCCAGGTCCAGGCCGGAGTCCAGCTCGTCCAGGATGGCGATGCGAGGGCGCAGGACGGCGAGCTGCAGCGTCTCGTTGCGCTTCTTCTCGCCGCCGGACAGATCGACGTTGAGCGGCCGGTCGAGAAAGCGCTCGTCGAAGCCGATGCGGCCGGCCTCCGTCAGCAGCTGCGTGGTCAGCTCGCCGGTCGCCATCCCCCGGGCCTTGAGGGCCTCGGTCAACACGGCGTTGAGGCCCACCCCGGGCACCTCGATGGGATACTGCATGGCGAGGTACAGGCCGGCCAGAGCCCGCTCGTAGGGCGCCAGGGCGAGGACGTCCCGGCCGTCGAGCGTCACCGATCCGCCGAGCACGTCGTAGCCAGGCTTGCCCATCACCACGCCGGAGAGGGTGGACTTGCCAGCCCCGTTGGGGCCCATGACCGCGTGCACCTCGCCCGAGGACACCGTCAGATCGATGCCGTGGAGGATCTCGGTGCCGCCGGCCGAGGCGCGCAGCCCGCGGATGGCGAGCGTGGCCGGCTCGGCGGTCGGTGCGCCTGTGTCGCTCACCCGACGACCACCACGATCTCGCCGTCCTCGACCCTGGCCTCGTACACGGGCACCGGTTGCGTCGCCGGCAGCGTCTGGGGCTCCCCCGTCTCCAGCGAGAACGTGCTGCCGTGCTTCCAACACTCGATCTCGCGGTCCTCGCTCAGCACCTCACCCTCGCTGAGCGAGACGTTGGCGTGGCTACAGGTGTCCCCGATGGCGTAGACGTCGTCGCCGATGCGTACGAGAGCGACGGCGTGACCATCTACATCGACCTTCCGAGCCGTCCCGGGCGCCAGGTCGGCCAGCAGACCCACCCGCACGGCGGTCGGCATCACGTGTCCTTCCGGTCGAGCTTGGCGACCACCTGGCGGCGCAACTCCGGCACCAGGGCCGGCGCCGGTAGCTGGTCCAGCACCTCATCGAAGAAGCCGAGCACGATGAGCCGCTCGGCGATGATCGGCGGGACGCCGCGGCTCTCGACGTAGAACCGCTGGTCCTCGTCGATGGGGCCGACCGTGGACGCATGGCTGCAACGCACGTCGTTGGTCTTGATGTCCAGGTTCGGCACGCTCTCCGACCACGCCTCGTCGCTCAGCTTGAGGTTGCGGTTGGTCTGGAAGGCGTTCGCCCCCTTGGCCTCGTGGCCGATCTCGATGAGGCCGGTGTAGACGCTGCGCGACCGCCCGGTCACCGCGCCCTTGAACAACAGGTCGCTGGTGGTGCGGGGTCCCACGTGTCTCTGGATGGTGCGGAAGTCGTGCATCTGATCCGCTTCCGCGAAGAACACCGCGATCTGGCGGGCGCTGGCTCCCTGGCCGGCGAGCACGTTGTCGGTCCGGACGCGTGCATAGTCGGCGCCGAGTGCGACGGCGCCCATGACCGTGGTCGAGTCGCGCTCGGCCACGGCCGCCTGGCTGGCGATCTGCCACACCTGCTGGCCCAGCTCGTTGACGGCCAGGTACCGCACCCGGGCCGACTGCTCGGCCCGCAGCTCGAGCACCGGCGCCACCAGCGCGCGTACCCCTGCTGCGCTGGTGAAGCGCTCGACCACGGTGATCTCGCTGTCCGGGCCGGCGGTGATGACGAGGCGGGGAAAAACCGCGGCACCGTCCTGGCCGACGTGATGGGTGATCACGACCGGCTCGGTGACCGCCTTGCCGGCCGGCACCGACAGCAACAACGGTTCGGTGACGAAGGCGCTGTTCAGCTCGGCGAAGACGTCGACCGCGTCGACCATCACGGAGCCGACGAGGTTGCTGGCCGCCGGCGCGCCGGCGTCGATCAGCAGGCCGTCGGCGCCCTCGACCGTGCTGTGGAGCTCGCCGGGCTCGAACGCCTCCAGGTCGAGCTCGTCGATCCGGCTGTAGCGCCAGATCTCCTCCTCCGTCGTCGGCCAGTCCCCTGCGGCGACACGCTCGGCCGCCGCCACCCGCCGCTCGACCAGCCATGTCGGCCCGTGCAGTGCCCGTGCACGGTCGACGGTGAAGGCGGGCACGACCTCGAATTCTACCGGCCAGGCCCCCGAGCGAAGGCCGTCGCCCGTTCATGGCCGATCTCGTCGCGCCGTTTCCGACCAGGGCGGCCCTGAACGTCCAGGCGGGCGCGGCCCAGGGTGGCGGCGGGCCCGCTGACCGGGCGCGCCGCGCGCCGGTCAGCCGCGCTTGAAGCGCTTCCAGCCCTTCTTGCGGCTCCGTTTGGCTGCGATCTCGGCCACCATCTCCGGGCCGATCGAGTTGATGATCTCTTCGGCCTCGTCGAGAACGGCGGCGGCCGAGCCGTCGTCGAGGCCCGGTGGTTCGGCCGGGCTGACCGGCGTGACCAGGGACCCGTGCGCCCAGTTGACATCGGCCAGGCGACGCTCGTAGCCCGAGCACGGGTTCGGGCAGCGCCAGGGCGCGTCCGGAGCCAGATCGAGGTTGCACTTCCGCACCGTCTCGCCGTTGGCGTAAGTCCGGCTCTCGAAGTTCTTGCACTCCTCACGCATCGGCATGCCACCCATTCTGGCCCCTGCTGGGCCCACTCAGGCAGCAGGATCCGCAGTCGGGCCGGCCAGGTTTCCGGGCCACGGAAAGTGGGCACGCGGTAGGTACGCGGGCACCGGATCGAAGGGAGTCCGTAATGGCCGGCACCGAGACCGAGCACCAGCACATCGGCGCCAAGGTGGTCGATAGCCGGGGGCACGCCGTGGGCAAGGTGGCCAACGTGTTCTACGACGATCGCACCCTGGAGCCCCGCTGGGTGGCTGTCAACCTGGGCGTGCTGCACCGGCACAGCCCTCTCGTCCCGCTGGACGAGGCCTACTTCTCCGACACGGGCCACCTCGTGGTGTCCTTCACCGAGGACACCATCAAGCACGCCCCCACCGCGCAGGAGACCGCGCCCACCACGCGCGAGGCCGAGGACGTCGCTCGCCACTACGGCATCGCCCCGCCGCACGACAGCTGAGGTTCATGAGCCCGCCCTTCGGGGCGGGCTCAGCCGACTGATCCCTCCATCTGGAGCTCGATCAAGCGGCTCCACTCCACCGCGTACTCCATCGGGAGCGTCCGGGTGACGGGTTCGATGAACCCGTTGACGATCATGCCCATGGCCTGCTCCTGCGAGAGGCCGCGGCTCATCAGGTAGAAGAGCTGCTCGTCGGCGATCTTGGACACGGTGGCCTCGTGGCCGATCTGCGCGTCGCGCTCGGCCACCTCCATGTAGGGGAGCGTGCGGCTCTCCGAGTCCTCGTCCAGGATCAGCGCGTCGCACTGCACGTGGCTCTTGCACCCAGTGGCGCCCTCGTCAACCCGGACGAGACCGCGGTAGGTGGTGATCCCCCCGTCCTTGGAGATCGACTTGGAGACGATCTTGGACGTGGTCTCGGGAGCGGCGTGGATCATCTTGGCCCCTGCGTCCTGGTGCTGGCCCGGTCCGGCGTAGGCCACGCTCAACACCTCGCCCGTCGCCTTCGGACCGACCAGGTAGACCGAGGGGTACTTCATCGTGAGCTTGGATCCGATGTTGCCGTCGATCCACTCCATGTGGCCCTCCGCCTCCACCCGGGCCCGCTTGGTGACCAGGTTGTAGACGTTGGGGCTCCAGTTCTGGATGGTGGTGTAGGTCACCCGGGCGCTGGGCTTGACCACGATCTCCACCACGGCCGAGTGCAACGAGTCCGACGTGTACACCGGAGCCGAGCAGCCCTCGATGTAGTGGACCTGGGCGCCTTCGTCGGCGATGATCAGCGTCCGCTCGAACTGGCCGGCGTTCTCCGCGTTGATGCGGAAGTAGGCCTGCAGCGGCATTTCGCACTCCACCCCGGGCGGCACGTAGATGAAGCTGCCGCCGGACCAGACCGAGCTGTTCAGCGCGGCGAACTTGTTGTCGCCGGGCGGGATGACGGTGCCGAAGTACTTCTTGACCAGGTCGGGGTACTCACGCAGGGCCGTGTCCATGTCGCAGAACAGGATCCCGCGAGCCTCCAGGTCCTCGCGGTTCTTGTGGTAGACGACTTCGCTCTCGAACTGCGCAGTGACCCCCGCCAGGTACTTGCGCTCGGCTTCGGGGATTCCGAGCTTCTCGTAGGTGACCCGCATCTGCTCGGGCAGATCGTCCCACTCATCCACCTGATGGTCGGTGGGCTTGATGTAGTAGTAGATGTCCTGGAAGTCGAGGTCGGGCATGTTGACGGCGAACCAGGGCGCCATCGGCTTGCGCTCGAACAGCCGGAGGCTGCGCAGGCGGACCTGGCGCATCCACTCGGGCTCGCCCTTCCACCACGACATCTGATCGACGACGTCTTCGTTCAACCCCTTCTCGGGCTTGAACACGTACTCGAGATCGTCGGACCAGCCGAGCTTGTAACGACCGAGGTCGAGGTCAGCGACAGCCATGACGTCTCACCGTCCGGGAGAAAGGAGGCCGAGGAATTTGCACTACGTAGATAGTAACAATTCCGGGGCGCGAACGCACACGTCCGGGCGGTTATCCACCGAGGGTGCGGGCGCTTTCGAGGGCCTCCTCCAGGGACAACCCGGCCTTGGCGGCCAGCCAGCAGGCCACGGGGGCGGCCTGGCGGTGGGAGGCGTGAGCGGCATCGGCAGCCAGCGCCAACAGCGCCTCCATCTCGGCCTCGCTCGGCTGCGGCAGCCCCAGGGCCGCTGCGTAGCGGCCGATCCAGTCCCGCGCCGCGGGGTCCATGTCGCTCACACCCGTGTTCTTAGCCGATCGGCTCGAGACGCGCCGGCACGTGCTTGTGCCAGGGCGTGCCGGCCAGCCAATCGCGGTCCTCACCGGCGGTGAGCTCGTTGGGCGCCACCCCGACGCTCACCGTGCCCGACTCGCCCGGATAATCGACGCCCAGCCCGTTGGGCAGGGAGATGTGGCCCGGCTGCATCACATCGGAGACCTCGACCACCACTTCCACGCTGGCCCGCTTGGTCGTCAGTCGAGCCCGCCCGCCGTCGGGGACGCCGAGGCGCTCGGCGTCGCGCGGGTTCAGCCGCAATGCGCCCGCGGTGTCGCGCTTGCGCCACGCGGGGTCCCGGAAGATGGTGTTGGCCGTGAAGGAGCGCCGCTCACCAGCCGACAGGACGAACGGCCAGGCGGGGTCGGCCGGGGGCGGTTCCGCCAGCTCGGCCAGCTCCGCCAGCAACTCGGGGATGGCGAGGTGGAACCGACCGTCGTCGGTGCCGACCCTCCGCCAGCTGTCCTCGTACTCGTCGATCGTGAACTGCACGCCCGAAGGACTGGACAGCACCGCCTCGAAGAGCTGCTCGCCGAGCTCCAATCCCTCACCGTCGTAGCCGGCCCGGCGGACCGCCTCCGGGAAGCTCATGGCGCAACGGTGGGATGCCCCCCACAGGACAGCGGCGGCCGCGGCTCCGTCTGGGAGCGTCGGCCCCAAGGTGCGGTAGAGGACGATGGGCGCCAGCGCGCCGAGCGCCGGCTTGGCCGAGATGGCAGCGAAGAAGGCGTCGGCGAACTCGGCCCGCCCCCGGCTGGCGGCGGCGCGCAGCGGGGCGAGGTCCTCGTCGACCAGCGCCCCAAGGGCCTCCACCAGGCGGGCGTGGATCTCGGGCTCGGGCAGGACGCCACCGGGAGCGGGCAGCACCGGCCGGCGCAGGTGGAACACGTTGGCCGGGAACTCGAAGTTGAAGAATGTCGCCTCCCACTTCTCGTACTGGGAGGGCGCGGGCAGCACATAGTCGGCCAGCCGGGCGGTCTCGGTCATCGCCACGTCGATGACGACGAGGATCTCGAGCGACGAGAGCGCTTCGCGCATGCGGGCACTGTCGGCCAGGGAATGGGCCGGGTTGCCGCTCTCCACCAGCATCGCCCGGTAGCGGGCCGGATGGTCGGTGAGGATCTCCTCGGGGATCACGTTGCACGGCACGAGCCCGCCGAACATCCGCTCACCGGCGACCGGCGTACGCGGCGCTCGCTCGGCATCGAGCTCGGCGGAGAAGGCCTTCACGAGCGGCACCATCGTCGAGGGGATCTGTTGGCCACCGTGGTTGGCGAAGTTGCCGGTCAACGTCCACACGAGCTTTTCGAGATAGCTCACGAGCGTCGAGTGGCGGTTCATCTGGATCCCCAGGTCCTCGAACGCCGCCACGCTCGACGCCCCGGCGAGACGTCGAGTGGCTCGCCGGACGAGATCCTCGTCGACGCCGGAGATCGCGCAGTACTCGGCGACATCGATGGTGG